>JAQGOW010000219.1 GCA_028293405.1 Verrucomicrobiales bacterium | reverse complement strand
GTGTGAATCGGTCACATAAAGATTGGTCGCACTGTCGACGACGAGTGCTGCCGGGCCCGAAAAAAGGGCGGCGCTTCCGGTGCCGTCGGTGGTTCCGCTGTTTGGGGGGTGGCCGGCAAGGGTTGTTGACACCCAGTTGGTTCCCGATGGCGTTAGCTTGCGAATGGTGTTGTTGCGTTGATCGGTGACGTAGAGGTTGGTTGCGAGGTCAAACGCCAGTGCGTTCGGTTGGTTGAATAGTGCCGCACTGCCGATGCCGTCGGCGAACCCCGTTGTTCGAGCGGTGCCTGCGATCGTCGTGACCACCCAGTTGGCGCCGACGGGAGTTAATTTGCGAATCAAGGCGTTTCCATTATCGGCCACGTAAATGTTACCCGCGCCATCGACGGCGAGGCCGGTCGGTTGGAAAAAACGTGCGGCGTTATTGGTGCCATCGTCAGTTCCAGAGGCGAGCGCTTGTCCTGCCAAGGTGCTAACGAGCCAACCGGTTCCGTTGGGGGCGATCTTGCGGATCGTGTTGTTCACCTCGTCGGCCACGTAGATATTTGTTGCGTTATCGATGGCGATACCGTTTGGGCTATTGAACGTTGCCGACGTTCCTGCTCCGTTTTGCGAGCCCGGTGCGCCAGTGCCAGCTACGACCGTGATGGTCCAACTCGTTCCTGCCGGAGCGATTTTGCGGATTCGGTTGTCGGACATGCTCGAAATATAAAGATTGGTTTGGCTATCGATCGCGAGACCAAGGCTGAGAGAGGGCAAGTTGGTGATGAGCGTTGTGACGACGCCATCCGGGGAAACTTTACGAAGGGATTTATTGAAAAAATCAGTGATGTATAGGTTTCCTGATCCGTCCCTGGCGATTCCATTTGGGCTGTTGAACTGTGCGGAGCTTCCCGCGCCATCATTTGTGCCGATAGTGGAGGGCTGGCCTGCTAGTGTAGTAAATGTATAGGGTTGGATGTAGGTTTGTGACTCGGCTAGTTGCGGTAAAAGCGCAGCGACAATAATGAAGAAACCGAGCAGATGTTCGATCGCGGTTTTTATTGTACGACTCATAATCCAAGATTGCTGTTGCGTGTTTTTCTTACCACCAAGGCGTCAAGCTTACTTTACTTTGTATCGCCGTGCTATGTAGGACGACAACGCATTTTTGTGACCAGTGTGCAGAAACGGGAGGATAAATGGGTGGGACTGACCCTTCATAACCCCTTTGCGACGATGAAGCGTACGCTGTTTTACAACCGTTTAGCGATTGTTTGTCTAGTGATGTGGACTTGTGGGTGTTGCAGCTTCAGAACGACGTTTGACCTACTTCTTTTCCATAAGCAGAAGGCCGCTGTTGGTTGTAACAAGAAAATAGCCGCTGGCGAATTGTTGTTGTTGGAGGACGACTCCTTTAATTGGGGCTAATACTCTTGTGTTCGGATCGTAGTGTCTGCCGGTGAAACGGCCGGTCGAGGGAATGAAGGTGGCGGAGCCATTGCTGCCGTCGAAGGTGACGGTGCTGCCGCTCATGCCGCCGGTCTGTGTCACTTGCAGGTCCTGGCTGCCACTCTTGAGGATGACGGATGCGTCGGTGAGGTTCACGCCGACTCCGGCCGTCGGGATGGTGAAGGTTGAGCCTGTGACAGGGACTTTGGTATGGAATGGCTTGGGATGGTATTTGCCATAAGTGGCCGTTTTGTTCCAACGCAGAACACCGGTGCAGCTGCCCGAGACGGTGTTGCTCATGTTTAACCAACCAGCGACGGAACCTGCGCCTCTGTACAATGGAATGTAGACGGGCCATTCGCCATTCTTAGTGAGGGTGCTACTGGAGAGCGTTGAGGTATCGTCGGCAAAAATGGAACTGAGAGTGACGTTGCCATTATTGGCGACGGTGACGTTGCCGAAGCCAATGCCGTTCGGCGAGGCGGCATCGCCCGCGGCGGTGGGCAAGGCGAGGGTGTGTTTACCGCGTTGTGGAGCGAGACCGAGGTAAGTAGGGCGAGTGTGGCGGCTATGCAGCATGGATCGGCCCTTGGAGGATTCGACGGAGCCGTGGATGGTGTCGTAGTCGCCACTCATGATGGGGCGCAAGTTGAGGTTGAAACGGCCCGCAACTGGCAGGTTGGTGCCTTTGTCGGGCATGCGACCCGTAAACGCGTAACGTAAGCCGTGCTGGAGGAGAACGCCGCTGAACACTTTACTGCGGTTGAGCGTGAGAGTGAATCCCCCGGTCGTGTCATCGGAGCCGTCGTCGCTGAGGAAGAGTCCATTATAGGTGCCGGGGCTCAAAACAATGTTTAAGGTGGCGACCTTGCTGATGACTGCCCCGAACTGGGTGGTGACTTCAACGGAGTATTGGCCTGCTTTGTTGCCGGTGATAGTGCCTAATGCCAAGGTAGATTTGGTGGCGCCGGCGATGTCGACGCCGTTCAGTTTCCATTGGTAAAAGAAAGGTCCGCGGCCGGTTGCCGTAACTTTAAACGCCTGCTTTTCGCCCAGGGCAGCGCTGAGGTCGACAGGTTGTTGTGTGATCCTGGGCGCGAGAGCAGCCGGATGGGAGAGAGCGAAAACTTCGATTCTGCTGAGAGCGCGACTATAGGCTTCCACTTCGTCAATCGCGCCAAGGAGAGGTGTAGTGTCATCCACGCCCATGCACGGATCGACGCCGAATTGGAAGTCGACCGAACTGCTGGCATTTGGAGCGTAAGGCAGACTGGTTTGTCCGACGAGGACTCCGTCTTCGTAGAGGAATTGTTCGGTGCCTTTGCGAACGCCTGCCCAATGATGCCAGTTACCGTCGACGTGGCCGCCGATCGCCATGCCGCCGAAGCCGTGATGGTCGCCTACTTCATAGATAACTTGTCCGTTTGCCATGACGCGGAAGTCAAACATGTTGTTATCGTCGCATACGGAACGTTTACCGAGAATCATGATCCTGTGGCCGGTCTGGCTAGCCTTGAGGTAGAACGACACGGTGAAATCGTTTGTGTCAAAATTCAGGGTTTGGTTTCCAAAATTTACGGTCTGTGCGCCGGTGCCATCGAAGTAGAATGCTTGGCCAATGACGCCGGGTCCAAAGGACGTTGTGCAGGCGGTCGCATCGTGGCCTGCGCCGGTCGAGTCGTTTCCGTTGCCTTCCCCGGGCCAGCGGGCAATGACGTCGGCAATGGAGATGCCGTTCAGAGGAATCACGATGAGGTCCGCAGCAGCGCTGGTGGTCGTGGCACTAGACACATCGGTGAGCACAACGTCGTAGGTGCCGCTGTCGGCTTCCAGGGTTGTGTTGATGGTGAAAGACGAGTCGGTTGCGTCAGCGATGTTGGTTCCGTTTTTGCGCCATTGATAAAGCAAGGGACTGCCGCTGATCGCATTGATGCTGAGGGTGGCGGAATCGCCAACGACGGCAATGGTGTCAACCGGTTGTTGCGCGATTGCGACGCCGTGGCTGGGCGAGTAAAGACCAAATACCTGGTCAGCCGAAAGCGCTTGATCGAAGAGTTGCAGTTCATCGATTTGGCCGGTCAGATTGCCGAGGCCTATTTCGTGACGCATGTCGTCGCCGAGGAGGATGGGCGCGTCGCTGCTAACGTTCACAGGCGTGGTGGTCGTAGTGGTTCCGGCAAGAATGCCGTCAATGTAGAGGAACACGTTGATGCCATCACGAACGCCGACGACGTGGTGAAGTTGATTGTCTAAAGGGTAGGGCGCGTAAATGTCGGCGACGTTGTCCGGGGTTTCAGCGAGTTGGAAGCGAACGTCGCCCCATTCGGCGCTTAATTGCCTCATTGTCTCGTCATCGTAAAATGGGCGTTTTTCCACGAGCGCGTAGAGTGCGGCTCCGGCTTTGAACCAGAAAGAGACTGAGAAATTTCCGGTGCCGAATTTGCCGGCTTCGGGTGGGAATTGGGCGGTTTCGCCATTGCGGAAGAAGAACGATTGCCCCACCACGCCGCTGGTGAATTCGCAGTTAATCTGGGTTGCGTCGAACACACCGGCTGAGTCGGTGCCATCTCCTTCGGCTTTCCACCACGCTATCGGCTGGAGAGTTGTGGAGGTGTGGGCTTGGTTTACTTGCAGAACTGCGGCCAGACTTGTGGTAGAATTCGTGGAGTTGGACGCGAAGAGAGTGTAGCTGCCAGCATCGGTAGTTTTTGCGTCGGTTATTGTTAAGCTGGTCGAGGTTGCGCCAGGGATATTTGCGCCATTGAACCGCCATTGGTAGGTGATGGAACCGGGACCGACTGCGCTGGCGCTGAAGGTGGCGCTGCTGCCTTGGAAAATTCTTTTGCTCTCGGGCTGGGTAACGATGGAAAGATTGTTTGGAGCGAAGGAAATGTAAACGCCGTCAGGAGTCAGAGCTTCGTCGTAGAGGGTGATTTCGTCGAGTTGTCCGACGAAGCCGGCGGTTCCATCGACGCTGCAGGGGCCTCGGCCAATAAGTAGTGGGCTGGAACTGCTGACGGAAGCGGGAAACGGATCGGAACCGGTGCTGACGAGTTGGCCGTCGATGTAAAGGAGGATGCCGGTGCCTTTTCGGGCTCCGACGACGTGATGGTAAACCCCGTCGTTCACATGACCGCCGAGGGCGAAGCCATAGCAATACGGGCTTTCGGAGACTTCGAAGCGAATTGCACCGCCGGGCCAAAGGCGAAAATCGATCATGTTATAGGCGTCACAAATCGGGCGTTTGCAGAGGATGGCTTGGGTTCCGGTCGAAGTTGTACGGATCCAGAATTCAACGGTGAAATCGGCGGTGCCGAAGTTTGCAAATGCTGACCCGAAGTCGACGCTCGTGCCGCCGGTAAGATCGAAGGCCTGGCCAGTATGACCAGCGGTGTAGGCGATCGCCGATGCACTCGATGTGCCGCTGACGCTGTCGCTGGCGTTGCCATCGGCAGACCAGTGGGCCACGACCGAAGCGAACGTTGGTATGGGCAACAAGGTAAGGACGAGCACGAAGGTCCGGAGTGTTTTCATAATGGGGCCTATCTGGAGAGAAAGGAGGACACGGTGCTGCACTCGTGTCAAGCGAATACGGTATCGAATATCAGCTATACCTTAAGTGATTAAAACTTCGCTGCCATGGGAGCAGTGGAACCGCTGCGATAATGGATCTTCCCGCAGGCATGTCGACCAAGGCAACTATTCTATTGACTGTATGATTTTTGGACACTTTGCAGGACAAAAAAGGCACTAGCTAGAGGGTTGGGATTTTGTGGGAGAACACCATCGGCGGTCAGGATTTGGGCTTCTAATAAGCTGAATTCATTGGGCTTTTGTTTTACCTCGTAGAACCGACGAAATTAGTTCGTCTTTTAATTTGATTTTCTACCGCTTGTACCGTAAAAACCCTGCGATGAGTTTAGGGGTTCTACCGATACTTTCAGTTGTGGTCATTTTCGCGGTGCGCATGGTGGAGTTAGGAACGAAAAGAAACACCATTGCGGGCAAAATCCGTGAGAATTTGACCCTGCGCTTGTTTCTGCTTGCCGGCTTTTTGATGCTGGGGGGCGGAATCACAGAGTATTTGTTGGAAAACCGTCCGATTTCGTGGCCGATGTTCGTCCTTGGCTGGGCGATTGGGCTGACGTCGTTTGCGATTCGGCGCAGTGCGATTGCGGCGCTGGGCCGTTTTTGGAGTTTGCATGTTGAGATTCGCGAGAATCATGAACTGGTCCAGGAAGGACCGTTTCGGTTTGTTCGCCACCCGGCTTATTCATCGATGGTGATGGAGTTGGCGGCGGTGGGTGTGATTTTGCAGGCATGGATCGCGTTGGGCGCGATTGCGTTGGTGTTTATCCCGGCGCTGGCCATGCGAGTTAATTTGGAAGAGAACGCGCTCGTCGAGAAGTTCGGAGATGCTTATCGACGTTATCAAAAAACTACACCAGCTCTGATCCCATATAGAATACCCCAATCCAAATGACCAAAGACCAGCCGTCGCGTCGTGTTGTCATCACTGGTATGGGCGTTATTTCCCCGTGCGGGAAAGACCTCGGCGAATTTTGGAAGAACGTCCGCGAAGGGAATAGCTCCGCCGCACCTGTCACTCGCTTCGATGCCAGTGATATGCCGGTGAAGATTGCCGCGGAGGTTAAAGATTTCGATGTCACGCATTATCTGAAGACGAATAAGGCCGGGCGATTTGATCGCACGGTGCAATATGGCGTCGCTGCGGCAACTTTAGCGGCGGAGGATGCGAAGATCGCGTTGACGGAGTTGGATCCGGATCGGCTCGGTGTTGTTGAAGGCACTACTATCAGCGGCGCGGGCAGCATCATCAAAGCGCGTGATTCGTTCAAGAGTCACGATGAGAATTATCGTTCGTTGCATCCTTACAATGTGGTGGCGGGTTATTGCGGCGAGGGCAGCAGTACGATTGGTTTGCATTTAGGTATCCGCGGTCATGCGATGACTTACTGTTCCGGTTGCGCGTCAGGTAACGACGCAATTGGTTACGCGGCGCACATGATTCGGTCCGATGAAGTGGATGTGATTGTCGCCGGAGGCTCGGAGGAGTCGATGGAGATGTTGCACGCGGGGTTCTGCCGGATTCGCGCTATGACGGAACATAATTCCGATCCGCGCACGGCGATGCGGCCGTTTGACAAAACGCGTGATGGTTTTGTTTTGGGTGAA
>JAQGOW010000185.1 GCA_028293405.1 Verrucomicrobiales bacterium | reverse complement strand
TTCGCTGAAATTGAAAATGTTGTTGCGATCAAAGTCGCGCCGTTCGATCGTTACCGCACAAACGATGTCGTACGCGCTATTGCCGAAGCCGGTCGCGATGATATCGCGCTCTACACGGGTAACGACGACACCATCATCCCCGATCTCATCACTCCGTTCCGTTTCAAAGTGAACGGCAAAATCGTGGAACGCCGGATCGTTGGTGGCCTGCTCGGGCATTGGGCTGTGTGGACAAAACGCGCTGTCGAACATCTCGCGCTTTGCCATCAAGCCGTAAAAAAAGGCGGTTCGATCTCACGCGAGTTAATGGACCTCACTGTCGCAGTCACGGATTGCAATTCCGCCTTCTTCGACGCGACAAATAATTTCCACGGCTGCATCCCCGGCCTGCACGAAGTCCTCCATCGCCAGGGTTTGCTCGAAGGCATTTGGTGTTTGAATCCATCTGAAGGTCTCGGCGCTGGTCAGAAGGAAGAGATCGATCGTGTTTACCGCGATTATCCCGAGCTCAACGACGACGCCTTCGTCGCTGAGCATCGGGACGAATGGTTGCGGTAATTTAGCCGTTGGAGTTCACGCCGTAGCGTGTCTTGAAAAACACGCTAAAGCTTGGTCTAATATCGCAGCTTTAATTCCTGCCCGGCACGCCCCAAACCCAATCGCCTTGTTTCGCGTCGGCCTTAGAATTTTTTCCGACCACCACTTTTCCCCCGTCATCAGTTGCGTTCCAACCGATTGAATAGAGCACGTATGTTCCGCCGTCTCTTCGGTAATTCAACGCCCCACCCTTCACCGCATCATTAGGCAAGGCGCTGAGAAATTGTGGCACCAACCCATTGAGGTCTGCGGGGAACTGGCCGTGCGCGAGGCGATAACGTTCCAACGCACAAGCGACCGTAGCCATGTTGATGTCTGCTTGCGCCATCGTTGTTTTGAAAGCGATTCTCGTTAGAGCTGGCAGCGCTATGAGCGCAATGACCTCGTGGTGGAGAACGTTGTGAACCAGGCCCAGCCCTTTGACGTTTTGAATCTCCTCGTCGCCGCGCGCAGCTTTGACGGGATCGACACTGTGATTTTGCGTGTCGATCGCTGACATAATGTCCGCGTAAAAAAGCCGTTCGTAATTGAGTTGCTCGAAATCAACCCAACCGCGAGGCACTGCTACCCAGAACAGAAATTGCGCGATTGGGTTGCCGGCGGCGCCTGCCGGACGCGACTCCGTCAACTCTGACCAGCTTTCCAAAAGTTTGAGCCGGTTATGCTCCGTCCTTAAGCGCTCGAACGCGGAGTTGACGAGGACCTTCGATTCGCCGTTGAGCGCAGTGGCCATGCCATCGATAAGATCAATTTTTTGCAACGCGACTTCGAGTTGTTCAAGCTGCGCGTCCGTCCACTGGTGATCGCGCAACCCAATAACGAGGGATTGCAACGCAACGTGCAGGGCTGCGGCACGCACGAGTTCGGAAATAACAATCCCTTCATGGCTCGCTGTCTCCGCGATGTACAACCCCAGCTTGGTGTCCGCCATCGCCGCGTCGGTTTGATTCAAAGCCAATTCCGCGGTAGCACGAATGCTTAAATTGCGGGAAAGCGGTTTGAGGACCATCAGGTGTGGCAGGACAATCGCAATTTTGTCGGGCCAATCATAAGCGATGTTGAACCGGACATACGGACGCTGGCTCGCTGCGCGCAACTCATCGAAGATTGGAGACAACTGGTTCAACGTTTGCAGGACAACTCGCGCTGCGGCTACACGATCGGTCACCATAGGCTGACCGTCGTTTGGTTTGTCCTTCGGATGAAGAATGGCGTTGGCAAAACCGACAAGATCTGTTTCCGAGTCGTTCGTCGAGACTGTTGGCGCATCAGGTATGTTTTTGGCGAAATTCTGCGCGCGCTCAACCGCATTGGTGTCGCGTTGCTTCTGTGTCCCTGGAATGAAATCGTAAAATGGCGCGAAAAACGGCGTCATTGCGAAATTTTGGTCGTCCGGGACTGGCGGCGGCACAAGGCTATTTGCGCTCATCACTTCGCCTGCCGCTTCGCGTTCGCGTTTGAATTTTTTCCAGGCACGAGCCCCGCGCCAATTCTCCTCCGCATGATAGAGCGCAATGAACGTGACAAGAGCAGCCAGCCCGAACAACAGAACACGTGCGGTAAAAATTCGGCGAACGAAAGATTTCCGGATTGGTGTCGATTGGTTTGAAGCGTTGGATTCCATATTGTGTTAGACCGCGATGAGTTGAAATTGCGGATCAATGCGCGTACTGGGTGCAGACCACTTGGGCGGTTCAGCGACAGGCTTTTCGCTCGAGCTGAGCAGTTCGGTGCGCAGTTGTTGTTGTTGCTTGAGCGCTACCAATATTTCCCGGGCTGGCACCTGCACCGACGCCACCACCGGTTTGTTCTCCGCGCCCATGAAGTTCAGAATGAACACAACGACCCAAACCGCGGCGAGCGCTCCCCACGCTTGCGGACAAGGCCAAAGCAACCGGTGGAGCCAGCCGCGTTCAACCTCACGTTTCAACGTGTCCTTGGAACGAGCTGAGGCTGTAACCTCAGCCGCGCGCGCGGTGTGCAAAATCTGGTTGCGCCAATGTTCCGGCACTGGTCGCAACGTTTGCTTCTGCAACTGCTTTTCAAAGTCGTCGTTCTTCATTTGATCTCTTCGTAGATAGGACGCAGCCGCTCGCGTAGTTTGTCTAAGGCGTAGCGATAGCGGCTGGCCGCAGTGTTTGGTGAAATGCCGAGCGTCTCGGCGATGGAATCGAAAGTCTGATGTTCCCAAAGTTTTAGGTGAACAACGGCGCGCTGGTCCGGTGGAAGTTCAACCATCGCGCCTGCGAGCTTTTGCTGAAACACCTGTTCGTCCGGATTGGCACCCTCGACAAACAAATCCACCGACTCTTGCGCCAGTTGGTCGTAGTTACGATTGCGCGTGCTTTGCCGCCGGATGACGTCGATTGCCGAATTGTGGCTCAACCGCAGCAGAAACCCGCGAACCTCGCTGACATTGCTCAACAACTGTGGCCGTTGCGCAATCTTTGTGAAAACATCCTGCAACACATCCCGAGCATCGCTTTCATTTCGAAGCAGGTTGAGGAGAAAGCCGAACAAAGCGCTAGCGTGCTGGTCGTAAAGTTCCTCCAGAGTTGGCGCTTGTGGCATGTGTTCCGTGGAAGACGTTCCTCACCGCCCATTTTGTCTAAGAAAAACAACAAGAGAAAGCAAAATGGCCGGCCGCAGGTGGATGGTGCCGACTGCCAAGCCTGCTGTGTCGCAGGTTTCCAAACCGCCAATACGTCGAAACGCCCCAATTGACCTGCAATCAATGCCAGAAATAGAGTAAACGTGGCGCATTCATCACACGATGGTGCGCCACGTCCATTCGCCGGACTCATTCAGGTTGAGCGTTATTGATTCGAGTCCGGCTTAATCTACTGGACGTCAGCTTTTGTTCCCGCTGGCGGCGAGCGCTTTGACGTCGGCTGAAGTCAAACCTTTGCCGCCGATACCCCAATCGCCGCTCTTGAG
>JAQGOW010000199.1 GCA_028293405.1 Verrucomicrobiales bacterium | reverse complement strand
ATTCCGATAAAGACTATTCCCTCTGCGACGCGCTCTCCTTCGTCATTATTCGCCGAATCGGCCTGCGCCAAGCCGCCTCCTTCGACAAACACTTCCGTCAATTCGGCGAGTTTGAAGTGCTCGGTTAACGCACCCGTCGTTGCGAACGCCTGCTTGACAATGCAGTTGCTTCACGTAAAAATGTGCAGTAGACGGCTTTATTCTGTCGACTGGGTTTTGTGTGTTAAGCTCAACTTCCCGTGCTGTTCATTGAAAATACAACCTGTAGTGGGTCGCCACTGTCGCGGAACACTAAAATACACCTAGATACACCAAAGTACAGCTTCCCGAGAAGTTTCTGGATACACCTAAGGTTGTGGAAATAGCCATTCGTTGGCAACTCGCTACCATCGACTTTCGATTGTCGTACGGAGCCTCTCCTGTAATATTGCTGGACTGTGGCTGAGATTTCTAAAGCTTACGAACCGCAATCGGTTGAATCGAAATGGTACGCGTTTTGGCTGGAGCAGAAATGCTTCGTCGCCAACCCGCAATCGCCGAAGCCGGCGTATTCCATCGTCATCCCGCCGCCAAATGTGACCGGCGTGTTGCACATGGGCCATGTGCTGAACAACACGATTCAGGACATCCTCTCGCGCAAAGCACGCATGGACGGCAAAGAAGTCCTGTGGCTTCCCGGCACCGATCACGCTGGCATCGCCACTGAGGGCATCGTCGCGAAACAACTGCGCGCGCAGGAGAAAATTTCCAAGAAAGATTTGGGCCGCGAAGAATTCATCAAACGTGTGTGGGTCTGGAAAGAGAAGCACGGCGGGATCATCATCGATCAATTGAAGAAGCTGGGCTGTTCGTGCGATTGGAACCGCGAACGCTTCACGATGGATCCCGAATACGTGCAATGCGTCACGCGCGTGTTTGTTGACCTCTACAAGAAGGGCCTGATTTATCGCGGCAAACGTTTGGTGAATTGGTGTCCGGCTACGCAGACCGCGTTGTCCGATGAAGAAGTGGAAATGAAACCGCAGAAAGGTTTCATGTACCATTTCAAAGTTCAGGTCGCCGAAGAGCCCAACACCTGGCTGACCATCGCCACAACGCGTCCCGAAACGATCCCCGGCGACACAGCAGTGGCCGTCAATCCGAACGACAAGCGTTACGCGCACTTGATCGGCAAACACATCGTGCGTCCATTGCCAATCGAATTTCCCCACGACAAAAAGCTCATCCCGATCATCGGCGATAAGCACGTCGATTTTGAGTTCGGCACTGGCGTCTTGAAAGTGACGCCCGCGCATGACAAGGCCGACTTCGAAATCGGCCAACGTCACAAGCTCGAGCTCGTCAACATCATGAACCCGGACGCGTCGATGAACGACCTGGCCGGCGTGGATTTGCGTGGCCTAGATCGCTTCGAAGCGCGAAAGGTCGCCGTCGAGAAGCTCAAAGAAATCGGTGCGATGGTCGAAGAGAAGCCCTATGAGAACCACGTTGGTTATAGCCAGCGTGCGGGTGTTCCGGTCGAGCCGTACATGAGCGAGCAGTGGTTTTTAAAGTATCCGAGCGTCGAGCCGTCGACGAAGTGTGTCGCCGATGGAAGCATGAAGTTCCATCCTGATCGCTGGGCGAAAGTCTATGCGCATTGGCTGAGCGGCATTCAAGACTGGTGCATCTCGCGCCAGCTCTGGTGGGGCCATCGCATCCCGGTGTGGTATCACAAGACCACCGGCGAAGTGTATTGCGACATGGAAGCGCCGAGGGATGCTGCGAATTGGGAGCAGGACGCAGATGTAATGGACACATGGTTCAGCTCATGGCTCTGGCCATTTGCGACCATGGGTTGGCCAGAAAAGACGCCGACCTTGAACAAGTTTTATCCAACCACCGATCTCGTGACCGGCCCCGACATTATTTTCTTCTGGGTCGCGCGCATGATCATGGCCGGTTACGAATACATGGGCGAGATGCCGTTCAGGAACGTGTATTTCACCGGCATCATCCGCGACAAGCAGGGCCGCAAGATGTCAAAGAGCTTGGGCAACTCGCCTGACCCTTTGGACTTGATCGCGAAGTATGGTGCCGATGCATTGCGCTTCGGTGTCATGCGCTCAGCGCCGTTGGGACAAGACGTCTTGTTTGATGAACAGCAGGTCGAACTCGCACGCAATTTCTGTAACAAACTTTGGAATGCATGCCGGTTCCGTCAGATGCACGCGGGTGAAGTGGAAGGCGAAATCAATCCGCAGCTTTTGACGAACGACGACAAGTGGATCCTGCTCAAGCTCGATCAAGCGATTCGTGAGCTGAGCGAGTCGTTGAACGACTATAAGTTCAACGAAGCCGCGCAGGTGTTGTATCGGTTTTTCTGGAGCGAGTTTTGCGACTGGTACATCGAGAGTTGCAAACCGACCTTGTACAGCACCGACGAAGCACGCAAAGCGAACACACTCGCAGTGATCGATTTTGTTTTGTCGAATACGTTGCGTTTGTTCCATCCGTTCCTGCCGTTCATCACCGAAGACCTGTGGCAAGGGATGGGTTTTAATCAGGAACTGCCGGAGGACCAGGGTGGCAAGACGATCGTGTATGCGAACTGGCCGAAGCCGTTCGACCAGGATTTCAAAGACTTCTACGGTCTGGATGATTGCTATTTGCAATACGTCGAAGATCGCAACGCGTTTATCGTGAACGGACGCAACTTGCGCCAGTCCGCGAACATTCAGGCGAGCAAACGAGTGCCCTTCGTTTTCAAACCGGCGCAGGATTTGCCGGAACACGACCTGGCGGTCATGAAGCTGTTACTGAACGCCGAGACCTTCGATGTCAACTCGGAGTATGAGCCGCCCAAAGGCACGCCTGTCTTTATGGGTGACATCGGCAGTTTGTTTTTGCCGCTCGAAGGCCTCATCGATGTCGCCGCCGAAAAGGCGCGATTGACGACAGAGCTGGAAAAGATTCAAGCGGAGATCGACAAGGTTGAAGCCAAGTTAAAGAACCCGGCCTTTTTGAAAGCACCAGCGAACGTCATCGACGAACACCGACAGCGACTGGTCGATTGGCAAAATAAACAGCAACAGCTAAAAAACGCCTTTGAGGCATTGAGCTAGTCGTTCTGTATGCTTTTCAGAACCCTTAAACTCCGCTAAGTTTTAGCCATGGTCGTCCAGACACAACATCGGTTTAGTGTGAAGGATTATTACCGAATGGCTGAAACGGGTGTGCTCGCGCGCGACGCTCGGGTCGAATTGCTCGATGGTCAAATTATTGATATGTCACCGATAGGTCCGTTTCACAGTGGAATCGTTGCTAGGCTCAGTGAATTGTTTCATACAAAAGCAAAAGAGCGCTGGACGGTGTTCGTCCAAAACCCTTTGCATGTTGACGATCATTCCGAACCTGAGCCGGACATTATGCTGCTGAAAAGGGCACCGGATTTTTACACTAAATCTCACCCGATTCCCGCTGACGTTTTTTTGCTAACCGAAGTTGCTGATGCGAGCCTTTATTACGACCGGGAGGACAAGTTACCGGCGTATGGCCGCGCGGGCGTTGCAGAGGTGTGGATTGTGAATCTCGTCGAGCAAGAGCTTGAAATCTATCGCGAGCCAAATTTCACAGGGTATAGCAGCAAAACAATTTTGCGCCGTGGCCAGCAAGCCGTTCCACAGTCCTTCCTGGATGTGGCGGTTGATGTTGGTGACTTGTTGAAACGTTGAGTCGTGTCTTCGCGCTAACTACCAAGCGATGCACTGGCTCCAATCCATTGACGTAAACCTTTTCCGGTTCGTCAACTCGTCGACGTCCAATGGATTCTTCGATTGGTTGATGCCAATTGCCAGTTCGCCGCCGCATTTCGGAACGTTCATTGCGCTCGCGGTCGTGTTGCTCGCCTGGAAAGGCGGGCGGTGCGGACCGGTTTGCGCGGTCATGCTGGTGCTGGGGTTGATCATTGGTGACGGGCTCATCGTGAACACAATCAAACACGCCGTAGCCCGGCCACGACCGTTCCTCGGACTTGAAAATGTCATGACGCGCGTCGGAACCGGCGCGAGCTACAGCATGCCGTCAGCGCATGCTGCGAATTGGTTTTCGGCGACAATGATTTGTTTCATCTACTATCGCCGAACTATCTGGGTGATGTTGCCGATCGCCGCGCTCGTGGGCTTGTCGCGAATTTACAATGGCGTGCACTATCCGAGCGACGTCCTCGCCGGAACGATTATCGGCTGTGGTTATGCCGCGGGAATAGTTTGGTCACTCGATGCGTTGTGGAAGCAATTTGGGCCGCGATGGTTTCCGATTTGGTTTAACAAAATGCCATCGTTGATGGATCCGCGGCAGACGAGCCCCAATCGCATTGAGGAAGCCTCCGCGACACGTGAGTCGCAGTGGCTACGGTTCGGCTACATCCTCATCGGACTCCTGTTGCTGGCACGATTGCTTTTTCTCGCGTCGGGCAAACTCGAGCTGAGCGAAGACGAAGCGTATCAGTGGATTTGGTCGAAGCACCCGGCGTTGTCGTACTACAGCAAGCCGCTGATGATCGCCTACACGCAGTGGCTCGGCACGCATATTTGGGGTGATACAGAATTTGGGATCCGATTTTTCTCACCGGTATTTGGCGCGTTGTTGTCTGTCGCGGTGTTGCGGTTCATGGCGCGCACCGTCAATGCGGTCGCCGGCGTTGTACTGATTGCGGTTATAAACACTGCCCCATTGATGGCGTTGGGTTCGATACTGATGACAATCGATCCGCTGTCCGTGCTCTTCTACACGCTGGCGATGATCGTAGGTTGGCGCGCGGTGCAGGAGCAGGGCACGTTGCGCGATTGGTTGTTGGTCGGTGCGTTTATGGGTCTGGGATTGCTGAGCAAGTATACGAACCTGTTTCAACTGGCGAGTTGGGTGTTGGTCTTCGCGATTGTCCCTTCGACCCGCAAGCATTTAAAAACAGCGGGCCCCTATTTAGCGTTGCTGATTGTCTTGCTGTGTTCGTTGCCGATCGTGATTTGGAATGCGCAGCACGGATGGATCACGGTCGAGCACGTTGCGAGCGACGGACATCTGTATAACAAATGGCAGATTCAGAAAAGATTCGTCCAGGAGTTCGTGTTTTCCGAATTCGGCCTGCTCAATCCAATCTACTTCCTCGGCGCCGTAATTGCGGTGGCGGCACTTTGTTGGAGGAAAAATCGTACTTCACTGAATCTGTATCTGTTCGCAATGGGAGCACCGGTCGTCGCGACATATTTCATCCTGAGTTTTCACACGCGAATCCTACAGAACTGGATCGTGCCAGCGGTCATTCCGTGGTTCATGCTGATGGTCGTCTGGTGGCGAAGCGTCTGGCCCACTTTGTGGAATGGGTCGCGGGTCGTCTTTAGATTTTTATTTTTATTCGGACTCGTTCTCGGTGGCCTTGCAGTCGTTCTCGCGCACGACACGAGGCTTCTCGACAAACTGATCGGTCGCACCTTGCCGCCGGGGAAGGATCCCTTGCATCGAGTTCATGGCTGGAAGGAAATGGCCACAATCATTGGGGATGCTCGAGACAAGCTTGCCAAAGAAGGCAAACCAACGTTCATCATTGGCGAGCACTACGGGTTCACGGGGCAGGTGACCTTTTATTTGCCTGAAGCGAAAGCGGCGGTGACCCAAACGCCACTGGTTTATTTCCAAGCGACCAAGCATCCGGCCAATCAATTCTATTTTTGGCCAAGCTACACGAATCGTTTCGGCGACAACGCCATTTTTATGCGCGAGATAGATCGTGAGCCGTTGCGCGACGACTGGTTGCATCGCTGGTGGAACAAAGAAGGGGACCTGTACACACACGAACCGCCGAAGTTAAGCCCATTTCCGCCGACCGTAGCGAAAGAATTCGAATCAGTGCAGGACCTCGGTGTGTTCGATGTCCCTTACCGCGATCGCGGCGTGATGCGGCGGGTGCAATTATTTGCGTGTCGAAATTTCCGCGGATTCGAGTAAGTCAGGCTACCGTGCGCAAGGCGCGGTGAGCGCGCATGCGGCGTTCCATTTCAATCATGTTCAATCTGCGTTGCGCGGCGAAGGCTTGCCCGGTGCTCGGATGTTCGTGAATCAGGAGCTTCATCGTTTCGATTGCTGGTGCTTCGTCCTTGCCTAATCTCAACTGCCACGTCGCGATCAACCACAGCCACTCGGGGACGCGCGCTTGTGCGGCTTCGTCGGTGACGGCGAAATCGAGCAACGACTGAAGTTGTTCGATGGCGATATCGGGTTTGCCCAATTGTCCGGCGAGCAAACGCGCGAAAGTTTCGCGGGTGGCAAAGTCGTTTGGGTTTTTCTTCAGCATCTCCGAGCAACGGCGCGCCTGGGTGGCGGCAGCGTCGATGTTGGGTTCCTCAGTCGTCTCGAGTTGCGGCGTTGAGGGCAAACGGATCGTTCGTGGTTGTTTCAATTTCTGTTCTTCGCCAGAAATATTTCGGATGCGGGTGCATGCCATTCGATCGACGTGCGTTTTGGGATAACGCTGGCTGATCTGTTCAAGAGCTTTAATGGCGGCGTCGGGATTGTTCTCGAGCTTCAAATACCAATCAGCGAGGCGATGATAGGCGACGGCGACTTCGGAAATCGTAGTTGTCGGTTGCTCGCAGGTCTCGTGGACCATTCGTGCGGCGGCCGGCAGATCGTTGAAGTGATTGGCGTAAATTTCGGCGAGTAACATCCACCCATCGAAATCGTCTTCGCATCTTTCCAGTTCGGCGAGCACTTCTTGCTCGGCATCTTCGTATTTGCCGCGCAGTAAGTGGACGTTGGCTTTGGAATAGGTCGGACGTCGGCGCACTGGTGCGGCAGCGACCGTTCCAGCGGCTTTGACTATCGGCAACAGCCAAACTGTCCCGGCAACGCCAAGAGCGCCCCAGCCGAATGAAATGACCATGAGC
>JAQGOW010000081.1 GCA_028293405.1 Verrucomicrobiales bacterium | reverse complement strand
CCGAGCCGAAGATTTCTGTGGTCACTCGATCCTCAGGCACGCCCCAGTTCGCGAGGCCGGAGGTAAATTCCTCCAGGAACGCGCTGGGTCCGCAAAGATAAAAATGCGCGTCGCGGCCAATGCCCATCTGCTCAAGCGTCGCCACGTTTAGATGGCCGGGTGCATCGAACTGCACTCCAAGCGTGTCCTCGCTACAGGGTCGGCTGTATTGCACGTAGCTTCGGCAGTGAGACAGTCTTCGAATCAACTGTCGTGTTTCCTCAGCGAAAGGGTGTTCACTTCCGTTTCGGGCTCCATGAAGCCACCACACCTGGCTTTGTGACGAAGTCGCTGCAAGTCCATACAGCATCGCTAAAACGGGAGTTAATCCGATTCCCGCACTGATCAAGACGATCGGTCGTTCGTCTTGCTGCAAAACGAAGCTGCCTCTTGGCGCGCTCACCTCCAAAATGTCGCCGGCGTTAACTTGCGTGCAAAGGTAGTTGCTGACAACGCCGTGACGTTCCTTCTTAATGCCGAGCCGATACCGCTCAGTGCTGGGAGGGCCGGAGAGCGAATAACTTCGCAACAGGGAGGGAGCGTTCTGCTGAAGTCTTAGGCGCACGACAACGAACTGCCCGGGTAATGCAGTGGCAAGTGGCTTCTCGTCATTTTACACAAGTTCCACTGAAAAAACGGTGTCGCTCTCAGGCGCGATTTTTGAAACGCGTAACGGACGGAACCCCGGCCACGCTGGAGCCGGGCCTCCTGCGGAGGTCAGGCCGGGGTTGCCTTGAGATCCTTTTGAATTGTTCGTGAGTAGCGCTTCGAACGCGGATTTCCAACCGGGGCTGAGTGCAGGAATTCGGATTGCCCGCTGCAAATTTTGTGGCGCATGACCGGGCAGATATAAGAGGTTGTTGATCTCGGCAACGCTCAATGATTCAGGGCCGGCACGGACTTTAACTATTTCCTGGCCAGCTACGACCGCGCCTTCCTCCAGCACGCGCAGATAGAAACCTGGCCTGCCGTCTGCAACCAACAGGGCAGCCATTCGCGGTTCATCCATCCTGATGCCGACGCGATAGCAAGTGACTCGCGGTTGGGTAACTTCAAAAAGCGCCTCGCCGATGCGATAGTGGTCGCCGATACACACCTCGGTATCGGGCAGGCCTTCAATTGTGAAATTTTCTCCGAATTGTCCGAAGGTGAAATTTGTGCGGTGAAGTTTGTTCTCCCAGTAGCGAAACGAATCGATTTGATAAACGAATACAGCACGGTGCTCACCGCCGTGGCCGACCAAATCGCCTTGCGCGTCACCGTCGACGTTCAAACGTCGCACCATGCGGCTGCCCTGAACTGGATCCTTCCAAATGGCCGTGCGGATAGTTTGTCCACGCCAGACGATGTCACGTGGCAAACCCACATTGACTGAAAGTAAACGAGGTGTCATAAACCAAGTGTTTCGAGCAAGCGCAGCCAAACCTCGCTAATCGTCGGGTATGAAGGCACGGCGTGCCAAAGTCTTGAGATCGGGACGCCGCCAACAATTGCGATCGTTGCCGCATGAATCAACTCGCCGACGGCGGGTCCAACCAGTGTCATCCCGACTACGACACCGCGTTCCTGGTCAATGACTACATGCGCTTTTCCTTTGTAATCGTCGGCGAACAGCTCCGCGCCAGCCACGTTGGCGATGTCGTAATCAACTGCGCGTGCGTTTATTTTGCGAGCTCTTGCCTCCGCTTCTGTCAACCCAACGGCGGCCACCTCCGGGTCCGTGAAAATGACTTGTGGCACTGCACAATTATCTGCGGTTGCGCAATACCGCGACCACGGTTCCGGCGTCGAATCATCTACAGTTCCCTTGGTCCGCGCAGCAATGACATCCCCGCATACGCGTCCCTGGTATTTGCCCATGTGAGTGAGCAACGCACGGTGGTTTAAATCGCCCGCTGCATAGAGCCATCCACCAGCGATGCCTTTCACTCGCATGCTATCGTCGACTTCCAACCATGAGCCGGGTTTCAGCCCAACAGTCTCCAATCCGAGCTCGTGCGTTCGTGGTTGCCGGCCCGTCGCGACGAGTAATTTATCGGCAACAAGCGTCTGACCATTGCTCAAAGTCAGGCGCGCAACATCTTCGTTTTCGCGGTCAACGCGTGTAACGGTTGTGCCCGTTAATACGCGGATGTCTCGTTGCTCAAACGCGGCTTTGAGCAATTCACCCGCGAACGGTTCGGACCTGGGAAGCAGGCGTGTTGCGCGCTGAATGATAGTGACCTCTTCACTTCCAAGTTGTTTCCATGCTGTTGCCATTTCACAAGCGACCACCCCTCCACCGAGAATTGCCAGACGACGCGGAACGGTTTTGGCACTGGTGGCCTCGCGACTGGTCCATGGGAGAATTTCGGCCAGACCTGGAATGTCCGGGATTGCTGGTCGGCTGCCGGTGCAGACAGCGACGGCGTGCCGCGCATTTAGAGTTCTCGTGATGCCATCTTTATCCGAGACGGCCACGCGACGTTCGCCCACGAGTCTACCGTGACCGCGTAGTAGATCGATGTTGGCGTGGCGGAGCCAATCTACCTGGCCGGTGTCGTCCCAGTTGCCAACAAGATCGTCACGGCGTTTGAACACTGCTGGGACATCGAGTTTCCCGGTCACCGCCTCGCGAGCGCCTTTGATGCTTCGGACTTCTGCGAGGGCCAAGCCCGGTCTCAATAAGGCTTTGCTTGGCATGCATGCCCAGTAGGAACATTCGCCGCCGACCAGATTTGATTCAACAATGACTGCTGTGAGCCCGCCCTTAACTGCGCGGTCGGCAACATTCTCGCCCGTCGAGCCTGCTCCGATCACGATCACGTCGTAACTCAGCTCATCCATGGTGGTGCAGTTCCTTCACCCGGGCTGGCGCTGGTGCAAGTTCGCCACGCGCTTCATGGACGTAGCACCATGTCCAACTCTCGTCGGGCATAACCGAACGCATCACTGGATGCTGTGTCTGGTGAAAATGCTTCGTCGCATGTTTTCCGACCGATGAGTCACAACACCCCACGTGGCCACAGGCCTTGCACTCGCGCAGCGAAACCCAACGCGTGCCTTCCTTCAGGCATTCTTCGCATGCGATTGGTTCCGACGGAGGAGCAAAGTCAGCTTCCGTGAGATTGTTCAGATGTTCACAAGGTTGGTTCATAGTTTTTTCCTCTGTTGGGCCGTTGCTAAACCGCGACCATCTCTGTCTCAAGTTGCTTCAGTAAAGTCTCCGCTGTCACGGTTGACGAAGCCGGGTTTTGACCGGTAACAAGCCGGCCGTCCACGACGGCGAAAGGTTGCCAGTTGCGGACTTTTTCGAAAATGGCGCCAAGGCGTAGCATCTCGTCCTCCACCAGGAAAGGTACGACCTTGGTCAGTTGAACGTCCTCTTCCTCGCCGTTCGTAAAACCGGTCACATGCTTCCCATTAACAAGAGGCTCGCCGTTATGTTTGACGTGACGGAGAACGCCCGGAGCGTGGCAAACGAACGCGATGAATTTGCCTGAATCGTAGAACGATTCGATCAATGCAATCGAATCGGGATCCTCTGCCAAGTCCCACATCGGGCCGTGCCCACCGGGGTAGAACACTGTATCGAAATCTTCCGCTCTGACGTCGGCGAGTCGCACCGTATGAGCAAGCGCGTGTTTCGCGCTCTCATCCTGCTTGAATCGATCCATGGCCGGCGTTTGGTTTTCGGGGAGATCGCTTTTTGGATCGATCGGTGGTTGGCCGCCTTTCGGTGTGGCCAAAGTAACTTCGGCATCGGCGTCGCGGAAAATGTAATATGGAGCGGCGAACTCCTCTAGCCAGAACCCGGTCTTGCGACCCGTGTTGCCCAAAATATCGTGGGAAGTCAGTACCATTAAAATCTTCATAAGTTTTTTGCCCTTTCGGTTGATATGGAACTTCGTTTGTTTTGGTTTTATTGGTAGGACGATTCGTCTCGTGGCCAACCGGTTTTTCATATCATTGCATTGCTCATCGTCGACCCCCAGTTGGCGAAGCTCATGAGGTCCGTGAAGCTCTCATTGAAATCATTGCAGATGCGGAGCGAGCGTGTGCCTAGCCGTTTGAAATCAAATTAATTTCTGTACCAGTTGGGCTTGCTGTTTCTCGACGAACTTTTCAATCTAGTCCCATGCGCAATCTCTATTCCGGATTCGTAAGCCGTTTATTTCTTGGCGGCTCAATGCTTCTAGCGCTCACGTACGACATGAATGTTTCCTGCGCTGCACCTTCCGAACCGGCCGCGGCGTCGCCTGCGTTCACGAGCAAGGACAAAACTGTTCTCAAGGCGCGACGTCTCATGGATGAAGGCCGTTTCGCTGACGCGGAGAAAACTCTTCGCGACAAGGTCGGCAAGAGTCCAGCCGGCGACGTCGAGGCCCGAACGCAACTACTCGAAATCATCCGCCGCACGCGTTTGGAATATTCGATGACGCTCGATGCGCTGCTGCGCAAAGTTCAGGCCGACATTCCTAATACGACAGCCAAAGACCTCGACCAATGGATCAGCGAAGCGAAAATCCGCGAACGCCGCATCGACGGCCAGCGCTTTTTCTTCAGCGGCGAACCGAAAAATATTTACCTGTTTTCTTCCACCGCAAAAGCTCGCCTGCATAAAGCAGGCAAAGGCAAAAAAGCGTCGAAATGGAAATTGACCGATCATATGCAAGCGGTCGTCGACGAAGCAGAAAAAACTGGCCAAGTCGAAGTAATACCGGTGAAGCACCGCTTTACCCATAAACTGACGATCGATCCAAACCTTCCGCAAATTAAACCCGGCTCAGTCGTTCGCGTCTGGCTCCCGTATCCGCAGGAATATCGGCAGCAGAGCGATGTCAAACTTCTCAGCGCATCTCCGACTCCGAAACTGATTGCACCGAGCGCCCAAGAAGGCAACCCGGTCACAGGCGCGCCGCAACGCACGATCTATTTCGAAAAGGTCGTGACCAACACAGCCGAAGCTCTCGTCTTCCAGGAAGAGGTCGAGTTTATTTCTCACGCCTACTATCCGAAGCTTGATCCGGCCGCCGTCAAACCTTTGCCCGCCGATTGGAAAGGCGCTTACCTGGGCGAACGCCCGCCGCACATCGTCTTCGCGCCCGAAATCAAAAAGCAAGTCGCTGCGATTGTTGGCAAGGAAACCAACCCGTTGGAAAAAGCGCGCAAAATTTTCCGTTGGGTCAGCGCCAGCATTCCTTGGAACTCCGAGGACGAATACTGCATCATTCCGAGCTTCGCGCTAAAAGGCTTTAATGCGCGGCGTGGCGATTGCGGCGTTCAAAACACCGTGTTCGTCACCATGTGCCGCATCGTTGGCGTGCCGGCCCGTTGGCAAAGCGGTTATGAAACCAAACCCGTCAAAGACGATTGGGGCATGCACGACTGGGCGGAAATTTACATCGCGCCCTGGGGCTGGTTGCCGGCCGACGCTTCTTACGGTGTCAAACCATCCAACGACCCGCGCATCGCTGATTTTTACTGCGGTCATCAGGACAGTTATCGGTTTATCGTGAACCTCGATTGGGGCCGGGAACTTGTCCCGCCGAAACAATCGATGCGCTCTGAGCCCGCCGATTTCCAACGCGGCGAAGTTGAAGTCGATGGCAAAAATCTTTACTTCGATAGCTGGCACACCAAAACCGACGTCATTCGTGAACCAGTGACCCCATCCCTGTAATCACTGGCACTGACCACTTTCTGAAAATGAACGAATCACACCAACTCGGTTTCGGGACTAAATCCATCTGGGCCGGCGAAGGCAGCGACTCCTGGTGGGGCGCGACTCAAGTGCCCGTTGTCCACAGTGTCGCTTTTGGCTACCCCGATGTCAGCGTCTGGCAAGCGGCGGCACTCGGACGTAAACCCGGCCATATCTATTCCAGAAACACCAACCCGACCGTCCGCGCCTTCGAAGAAAAAGTGCGCATCTTGGAAGGCGCTGAAGCCGCGACCAGTTTTGCCAGCGGAATGGCCGCAATCAGCAACACGCTTTTCACTCTGCTCTCACCCGGCGACCACGTCGTCTCGGTCAAAGACACCTACGGTGGAACAAATAAAGTCTTCACCGAATTTTCGCCCCGATTCAACATTCGCGTGACCTTGTGCGACACCACCGATGCCGCGCAAATTGAACGCACAGTGGGGCAGGGGTGCCGCGTGCTTTACCTCGAAACGCCGACCAATCCGACTCTGAAAGTCGTCGACATAAAACGCCTCACCGCAGCCGCGCACAAAGTCGGCGCAATCGTCGTTGCCGATAATACCTTCGCCACGCCCCTGAACCAAAACCCGCTCGCGCTCGGCGTTGATCTCGTCCTGCATAGCGCGACCAAATTCCTCGGCGGCCATGCCGATGCGCTCGGCGGCATTGTTTGCGGGTCGAAAGATCTGGTCCACAAAATCTATCATTTCCGCGAAATCACTGGCGCCGCTTTGGATCCGAACGCCGCTTATCTACTCTTGAGCTGCATGAAGACGCTGCACCTCAGCATCCGACAGCAGAACGAAAGCGCGTTGAAGATTGCCGAATGGCTTTCCACGCAACCAAAAGTCAGCGCCGTGTTATATCCCGGATTGCCCACTCACCCGCAGCACGATATCGCCCGCTGCCAAATGCGCGGCTTCGGCGGAGTGTTGAGCTTTATGCTCCACGGCGGTTTCCCCGCTGTCTGCGAATTCCTGCCGCGCCTCAAATACGCCTATCGCGCTGCTAACCTCGGTGCGGTCGAAACTATCGCCGGTCCACCCGCGACAACCAGCCACGTCGAGTGCACGCCCGAAGAACGCGCTGCTATGGGCATTCCCGAAGGCCTGGTCCGCTACTCCGTCGGGATCGAGGACACAGCCGATCTCATCGCCGATCTTTCCAGCGCACTTGGTTAACCGCCGGGAAAATTCAAAAATGTTGCGCATTGCCGAACGTCGGCCTCGCATCTCATTCCTTCCCATTGTTTCTCTTGGGAAAACCGCTCCCAGCCCCCCCAGTGTCTTGGCTTCTTAGTGGTCGTAAATGGTCGTAAG
>JAQGOW010000035.1 GCA_028293405.1 Verrucomicrobiales bacterium | reverse complement strand
ATTATCTAGGTTCACCATCGAAGTCATACACCCTTGTTGGGCCCGTTGAATGTTGGATTATACACGTTGCAACCTGCGGCTTTATAGCCACTTACACCCTGCCATCCGCGCCAGGAGTTGACAACATAATACGAACACGTATAATCCTCCTCGTTAATGAAAGTCACGTTCACAGTAAAAACTAGCCTGTGCCTACACGGATTGATGCGTCATACACGCATCTCGCCGTCCTGGCACTGGTCATCGACTCGCACCGTGGCACCGAATTTTTAAAAGACCAAATAACAATTTTGAAAAGCCCACGGTTGCGAGTCAACCGTGGGTTTTCTTGTTTTCACACACAAACGCCCCCTCGGCCCTTCAAAAGAAAGAAAAGGGACCAAGGTTGGCAAAGCGGAAAAGAAGAATAAGAAGAAGAGAAAGAGACAGACAGATGAATACGACAGCTAATTTAAATACGAAATTTACACGGAACAACCGTTTCGAGGTCACACCCATGACCACCGTGCCATTTCGCGCCAATCAAGACCTGGACCTCGAACAGCTCAAGTCCCGTTTGCTGCGCCAAATCCTGGCCGGCGACGTCACTGCGGACCTCAACGTCCGCCTGCGCCGCGCCGCCAACGAAGCGGCCGCCTTGGCCTGGCTCGAACCCTATCCCCTGCTCGTCTTCCCGACGTTGCTCGAGGAAAAGGCCGTAGTCGCCAAAAAGCAGGTCGCGAAACAAAGCAAAGTTTACCAACGGAGCCGGCGGTTACTGGACGCGGCGAACACCGCCACGCCCGAGCTGCCCGGCTTCGTTGACAATCGCAACTGCGCCAAGCTGCTCTAACCCAGAGCCTTGACCAGTTTTAAAAAGACGCCAGGAGCAAAAGACCATGGCGCACCGTCGCAAGACGGTGCGCCATGTTATTTATCCGGACCCACCCGCACCCACGTAATTTGAACGTTCAAGCGCATAGGTTACAGTTTCTCCCAAACCTCTCCGGTTCCCGCTCAGCCCCAAACGGGGTTGAAGCAACTAGCCCAGCTCCACGCAAATAATCACGGCAGTTCTTTGATGCGCAACCGGCGGTATTCCATTTGGCCGCGTTCGGCTTCAAGGCCAATCGGGCGGGTGGCCGGGACTTCAAAGCCTCTTCCAGAACCTCACCGTTGCAGGTGCAATGTGTGACTCTGCCCTTCACGATCACCTCAATTTTGTTCCAGTCTTGCGGTTTGTATTTCTTGAGCAACTTGTAGGGACCGGCAACCAGATAGTCACGCACTTGCAATTGGGGTTTACGAATGATAAGACCGCTGCCGGCGTTGACCCCGGCGCGGAATTCCAGTTTCAGGACAAAATCTTCGCGAATTCCCGCGTGGTCCATAATTTTTCCGCCAGTCGCGGTGTCCGGGGATGCACAATGAGTATGTCATCTTTGGCCGAGTGACGACCAATCATCGGTCGGGATTTTGCCATCAAAATTGTTGGTTCGGTAACCCCAGCCGGTGAGGTCCTGCCCGTTGAATAAGCTGACATAACCCGGCTCAAGTTTGAAGTCTTCGGCGTGCGCACCGATGGTTGCACACAGAAAAATGGAAGCGATCAGACCAGACAGGTTCATAGCGCCAGAATAAAACAGTGCCCGGCCAATCGACAAAAATGTGCTCTGCGACGGAAAGGGCTAGGCCTTAATATCGTTCGTGGCGGAAGGTTCGTTGCTAACTCTCAACACTCACTAGGCGCCTCATAAGATGATGGTCTTGACAATGCGCGTCGCCATCGGAAACTCGTAGGAACCAACGTGGACCCGCAACGACTGTCAGTCAAAGGTCACATCATGAAGGCGTGCAAATGTTTCATTATCGCGGCGTTCGTTGCTGCCTTGCTTACGGGATGCGGTGCAGGCTCATCTCCATCGATGAACGAAATCGAAAACGCGGTCACCCAGTATGTGGGAATGGCGCGATCAGATATAGGCGACGTTAAACTGGACGAATGCAAAATATTGAAGGAGTACACGCAAAAAGTAGGGGACGACGATGTGTTCTTTCGTCAGTTCAAAGCGAACTACACCGTTACCTACAAGAACAATCCCTCGAAGCATTCTTTCGAGGGAACTGTTGCGTTGCACAAGCAAGGACAGAAATGGGAGATGAGGAAAGACCAATGTATCCTTACGTACGCTTATTCACCACCGGTCCTTGATGCTGCAACCCAGACGACGTTGGAGCAACCCGATCCGGGTCGCAGCGAAGAAGCGAAGCAAAAAATTCGCGAACAGGCTAAGCAAACAAATCAGTAGCCGAACGTCGGCCTCGCATGAGGAGGAAAGGGAGATGTAACAACCCGGCTTTAATGACACCCCCCTAGACCGCGCAGCATAGAAAAAGCGATTTTCTATACATCAGGGAAAGCCTTATACATATATACGCATCAACCCTGATTGTAACTTACGAGGTGAGGCTGGTAGCGTCGTTTCACAGCCCAGAGTCTTAACCGTGTCAAAAACCATACCCTTGCCCCATAACTAAACTTATGAAACACATCAAACACACACTCATCGCGTACGCGGGAACCGCGGTGTTGGGATTGTTAGCATTGGTGCCTTCGCCGGCTCAAGCCACATGCACCAAGACAGTTTATGTTCACTATGTCTCGTTCGGATTTACCGACTACTCCATCCTGCTTAACAACAAGAACACTTGTTGGGGATTGGAATCCCCGTTCTATACCGGAGGGTCTGCCTGGAGTGTTTGCAGCGCCTCGAGTCAACCCAGCGGAGGCACACGGTGGGCATACAACGAAATAACTAACCCCAGCACCGATCAAGCCCATATCCAAACGTGCAAGAGCCGTAACGGCGGGGCTGCCGATACCGTATATGTCACACCGAACAGCGGCGGGTTCGACACGTGGTCGCACAGCGGCGTTACAGGTGTTCTCCGCTACTTCAACGAGTGCTACAACTCAGGGTCCGTGAACAATCAATGGCTCAACGGCGGTTGCATTGTTAACAGCGGAAGACCGATGTGGAACCTCGCGCAAGCGCAAATCGATGGCACCGTCTCCAACAGTGTCTACAGCCTCTGCCATTACGTCAGCAGCGGCACCTGGATCGGCTTCTATTCCAACGGCCTGGACAGCTCTCATACGACGAGCTTCTACCAGGCTATGAACTACTGCACGACGCATTAACCAAATAACGTCTGATTAATTTAGGGCCCTCCCGCGCCTTGATGTGCGGGAAGGGCCTTTTGTTTAGGGCCGAGCGAGGGAGCTTGTGTCTCGCAGTTTATAGATTGTAATTATTTTATGGAAAACAACCCCGATCCATTGCCCACCACCCAAAAAGAAGCGAAGCAGACCGATGCTGACATTCGCCAGCTTACCCGGTCGCTCTACGTCGTCGCGAGTTCGGTTATTGTAGCGAGCATGATCATCGCCGGCACGTTCGTCTATACTCAGCACCTGGCCTTAAAGGTTTCCGATGAGACTGCTCAGCGCCTGGCCGCGAGTGCTGGCCGTGACGCCGCCCACCAACTGGGCTTTGGCAACCAGAACATTCCCAATCAACAAGGCGCTCCTGCCGGTCAAACTGCCCCGGAGAAGCCACCACTCCAACCCATTAATGCAAGCGCGATAAATATTGGCGGCGAACCCTACCTTGGCGAGCCTAACGCGCCGGTGACGATCGTTCAATGGTCCGACTATCAGTGCCCGTATTGCGAGCAATATGAAGTCACCATCTTGCCCCAGCTTTATTCGAAGTATGTTCAAGCCGGCAAGGTAAAGATCGTCTTTAAAGATTTTCAATTCCTCGGGCCCAATTCGATTACGGCGAGTGAAGTTGGCCGCGCGGTTTGGGACGCTTATCCAAAGGACTTCTATCAGTGGCGCCAGACAATATTTCAAAATCAGGGCGACGAGAACCATAATGCCGACCCGAATGGCCTCGCTACGTATCTGAATTTAACCGCGAAAGTCCCCGGCATTGACACCAATAAAATTGCCCAGCTTGTGGCGCAAAACAAACCACAGTATGACGCCGCTATCAAAGCCGGCCAAACTGAGGCCAGCAAGTTCAGCATCGACGGCACGCCTTCGTTCGTTGTAGGCAACGGCAACCCACCTATCATCGGCGGCGCGCCCCTCCAGCAATTCAGAAAGCTTATTGACACGCAGACAAAGTAAATCGTAATTATCGAGATCAAAGGCGGCTTCTCCAGATTGTTTTTGGCGCAAGCTTCGTATAGTCTCGTGCTGCCCCTTATGCAGAAATTTCGACGGATCATGGTTTTGGCGTCGCTTTCATTAGCGGCTGTCGCCTTGGCACAAACAACAACGGTTCCTACTCGGCCTTCCCAACCGTCATGGACGCGGCGCCCGGTGTCCTCGCCGAACGGCAGCACACTCCGCCGTCCGGTCATCAGTTTGCCGACGCTTATGTTCGATTCCGAAACGAAAACCTTCGACGCCAAAGCAGGCGCAACGGAAGCGCCATTCGTCTTCAATCTTACCAACGTCTGGACCAATGAAATCGTTATCGACCGCACTGCGACCAGTTGCGGTTGCACCGTGGCGAAGTTGCCCGAACAACCCTGGCACCTGAAACCTGCCACCTACGGCGAAATCAAAGTCACCGTCAATCTCGCTGGTAAACCGCCCGGTTTGATACAAAAGGAAGTGACCGTTTACACCTCCGTCGGCATGCGCATGCTCACGGTCAAAGTGAACATTCCAGCTGTGGCCATGACCGAAGCGCAACGCAAGGCCAATGCCGATAAAGCGATTAAAGATCGCCAGTCTATTTTCCATCGCGGCGCGACGGCTGATGACAACTGCGCTTCCTGCCACATCGACAAAGGCCTCGGCAAGTCGGGCCCGGAACTTTACGCCGCCGATTGCGGCATTTGCCACGATTCACCGATTCGTGCGAGCGGCGTGCCGGATTTGCAAGCGCTCACCGCAGCCAAAGACACCGACTTTGATTACTGGAAAGAATGGATCAGCAATGGCGGAAAAGTCGGCTCGATGATGCCGGCATTTGCCAAGTCTCATGGTGGGCCGCTGACTGAGGCCGAAATCAAAAACCTTGCCGCCTACTTGACTCTATCCGTTTCGCGTCATCGACAACCGGCGTCGGGCACTGTGACCAACGCCGCGTTGATCAAGAAACAGACGCCGTAATATCAATCCCACATCACCGTGAGATCACGAGCAGTCATTATCAGTTCTCTTTTTTGCAATGTGCTGCTGTTTGGTTTAGTTTTGTATTTGGGCGCGAACAAAACACCTTCCCCCTCGATCAATCCGGTTCAGAGCACGCCCTCCGCTGGCTTGCGCACGAAAACCAATATTGTCATCAAGCCGTTCAATTGGCAGCTTGTTGAGTCGGACGACTACATGACGTTTATTGCCAACCTGCGCTCAATTGGATGCCCGGATGAGACGATTCGGGACATTGTCATCGCGGATGTGAACAAGCTTTTTGCCGCGCGCGAACGGGGGGCGTCGGGGGCGGATAACTGGAAGTATTGGCGGGCGAACGACCCATTACCAGCAAGGGTCAGCGAGCAGCGCGATGCGCAATTGTCGGCGTTGCGCCAGCAGAAGCGGGCGGTGATCCGCACATTGCTCGGAATCGTGCTGGACGACGAGACGGTAGAACACGATGCAAATATAATTTCGCATCTGAATTTTTTGTCATCGCAAAAACAGGCGCAAATTCTGGCGATCCAAAATCGGTTCAACGATGCGCAACAGCGAATTTATGCGAATGCGGAACAGCATGGAGTCGACTGGAAGCAATTGAAGGCCGCTTTCGACCAGCGCGAATCGGAATTGGCGCGGGTACTCTCGAGTGACGAATTGCGCGCGTATCAATTGCGCAAGGACGATACAGCCGACAATCTGCGGCGCAACCTCGTCGGGTTCGAGCCTACTGAAACTGAGTTTCGCTCATTGTTTCAATTGATGAAGGCGCATCAGGACAAGTTCA
>JAQGOW010000033.1 GCA_028293405.1 Verrucomicrobiales bacterium | reverse complement strand
CGCGCCATTCACGAGTATTCCGCACATATGATCTGCGACGAAAGCCGACTGTATCTGGACCGGATTATTCACGCGAGCGATCGCATGATGCAGTTGATTGATGACCTGTTGAAATATTGTCACGTGGGACAACAAACGATTTACATGCGACCGGTTGCGCTGCAGCCGTTGCTCGAAGAAATAATCGATGAGTTCGAGCCTCGAATTAAGAGTGTAGGGGCGGAGGTCGGGGTCGCCAAAGACCTTCCGAAAGTGCTCGGCGACCCCACTCTGTTGCACCAGGTTTTTGATAATCTAATTGAAAATGCGATTACGTATCGAAAGCAAACTGAGCCGTTGCGAATCGGCGTGAGTTGGCGCAAGAGGCGGGATGAGGTGATCGTGTGCATTGCAGACAATGGCATCGGCATCGCACCTCATCATCACAAAAGGATTTTTGACGTGTTCCAGCGTTTGCACGGAACGGATGATTATCCCGGGACAGGCATCGGCCTCGCCACCGTGAAACGTTCGGTTGAGAAGTTGGGAGGGGAAGTGTGGGTGGAATCGCAAGCTGGCCAGGGAAGTGCGTTTTGCGTCCGGCTCAAGATCGCAAACGACGAAGCGGGTGTTCAATCGTAACTCTTTTCCCTGAAGGGTTCTTATCATAACGTCGTCAAACACGACATGTTTGACTCACAATTTCGAAATGTAGGGTATAAGAATTTTCGGCAGATTTTGGCCGCAGGTGTTTGCCTTTTTGCTGCAATAAGTTCCCGGGCAGAGTTGCCGGCGGTGAAATTCAGGTCGGTGTTCCCGGAAGCAACATTCGATCGTCCGCTCCGGATGGAGGAAGCGAACGATGGCTCTGGACGTTTCTTTGTGCCCGAACAAAAGGGCCGCATTGTCGTAGTGCCGAAAGGCTCGGACGGCAAGCAAACGAGCGAGTTCCTGAACATCGTTGATCGAAAGCCGCTGGCGTCAAACGAGGAAGGTTTGCTTGGGGTCGCCTTTCATCCGCAATTTCGCACGAACGGGTTGCTATACATTTATTACAACCAACAGAACCCGCGCCGGAGTGTCATCAGTGAGTTCAAGGTTTCTGCGACCGATTCCAACAAGGCTGACATGGCGTCGGAACGCAAGTTGTTAGAGGTGGAACAGCCATACCCGAATCACAAAGGCGGGCAGGTGACTTTTGGACCGGATGGTTTTCTTTACATCGGCCTCGGTGACGGTGGTGCCGGAAACGACCCGCATAACAACGCGCAAAACACCGCGGTGTTGCTCGGCAAGATTTTGCGCATCGACGTCAACTCGCGGACCAACATTGTCACAGGCAAGCATACAAATTCGTTGCAATACGGAATTCCGTCGGACAACCCGTTTGCGAATCGCAAATACGGTGTGCGCGGCGAGATTTGGGCGTATGGATTGCGGAATCCGTGGCGGTTTAGTTTTGATCGCGAGACCGGTGAATTGTGGGTAGCGGATGTCGGGCAGGACTTGTGGGAAGAGGTCGATGTAATCGTCAAAGGCGGTAATTACGGCTGGAATGTGCGCGAGGCATTTCATCCCTTTAAACCGGAACCGGAAGGTGCGCGTTATATTGATCCCGTCATCGAGTATCCGCATACGCCCACGCTCTTGCCCGAATCGAAGTTCCCCAAGCAACCGATTGGAACGTCAATTACCGGCGGTTACGTTTATCGCGGGAAAAAGTTTCCGACATTGCGCGGGGTTTATATTTATGCGGACTTCACTTTAGGCACGATCTATGGAGTCCGTGTCGAAAATGGCAAAGCCACCGAGTACGGCACGTTGTTGTCGCAACCAAAGAACATTGCGAGTTTTGCAGAGGATTTGGATGGCGAAGTTTACGCGTTGGCTTTCGACGGGAAGATTTATGCTGTCGAACCAACTGGGGAAAAAGCGCAATCGAACATTCCTGAGCAACGTTGAAGTGGTGGGCCCGCCCGGATTTGAACCGGGGACCAAGCGATTATGAGTCGCCTGCTCTAACCGCTGAGCTACGGGCCCAACCCAAGTGGGTTTTAATCTACCTGCGTCAGTGCGATTGCAAAAGTTCTTTCGGAACCGATGCCTATCGCCTTCGAACAATCGTTCTGCGCTTTCCGATTAATACTGCCACGCTCGATAGAACGTCTGCGGTTGCGACGGAGTCGGCGTCAGTGTGTAGGGTTGGAACAGGTTCGTCATCCCCACGGTCCAACCAGGCAACCATGTGCCGCCGAGATTGGTCGTGAACGCTATTTGATAGTTTGTACCCGGATTTCCGTAGAGAACCAGTTGTGGCGTGCCGGCTCCCCGTTGTGCATCAAGCAACGGTTCGGCGCCGATAACCGCGATGCGGCCCGCGCCACTTTGTATGCTGTTGACCCAGTTGTTGCCGGACTTGATCGCCGCTGAGTTCAAGACGGTCAACGGGACGAACGCCGACGGGCCCGCGCTCGGAACGAAGGACAAGTTGCCGAGCAGGGCAGTGCCTTGCAGTGATTGACCGTTCCCTGTCGATACTCGGAACATGGTGTTGGATGGATTGACTGGAACCACGGCGCTAGTCGCCACGGCGTTGTTGCTCGTCGAAATCGTCCAGCTGCCAAGTCGATTTGACGGGTAGGAAAGGACGAAGCTCAAGTTTGTTACCCCACTGGACGCGAACACTGTCACCGGCACAGTGCCTTGATGTCCGACCTGGGCCACGCCTGAGCCCACTTGGATTTGCAGGCAATCGCTCACTGAAACAGTGAAGCTCATCGTGCTGCTGGCGATCGGAGTGCCGTTGTCGGCCGCGACTACGGTGACGACGTTTGTTGTGCTGCCCTGATCGCACGTCGGAGTCCACGTGAACAATCCGTTGGTCGTAATCGTTGCGCCCACCGGTGCGCCCGCTGCGAGTGTAAACGTGATTTTATTGAGTTCTGAATCAGTCGCTGTGATTTGGCGTTGGAACAACGTACCCGGCTGCGCCGAACCGTTGCTCTCTTGCGTGATGATCGGCGCCTGGTTCGCGGGAACCGTTTGCCAAGTTGTCGAAGCGCTGGTTTTGCCAACGTTGCCAGCGAGGTCTTGAATGCCGACGAGGTTCAACGTGAGTTGATAGCTGCCTGGAGTGCTGGTCAACGGCGCGAGTCCGGTGACGAGCAGTGTGCTGCTCGAGGTCATTGCAAATGTCGGCGAACCGGCGTTAGTGCCGTTACGAGTGAGCGTGAAGTTCGTCGCCTGGATTGTATTCGTGTTGATCGCCTTTGAGAATGTGACCAGCAGGTTCGTCACCGGCATGTAAGTCGGATTTGGCGACACCGATTGCATCACAGCCGACGGCGCGACGAGATCGATAAATGCATCGAGGAAGGTCGGAGCGGACACATTTCCCGCGATGTCCACTGAGTAAGCTTTTAAGTGATGCTGACCTTCGGCCGTGAACGCAAGCGGCAAGGTGAAGTTCGTGCCGTTGACGGCCGCAGTGCCGAAGTCTTGGCTGCTGGTCATGTCGTAGACGCGAACGGTCAGGTTCGTCGTGCCGACTTTGCCGGACAGCACAATGGAATTGGTGCTTGTCAAACCATCGGTTGCCGATGATCCGAAGTCCGGTGCGATGGCCAGTTGTGTCGGCGACGGCGGCGCCTGAAGGATGATCTGCCACGTCTCATTCGTGCTGCCTGCGCCGGGGTTACCCGCGAGATCGTGTGCCCCCGTTGCGTTAACGGTGAACGAGTAAGTGCCGGCGGAGCCTTGCACCCAATTGATATTGGCAATGCGATAGGTGGTTGAATTCACCGGCGAAACCGTGACTTCGCTGGTGATCAAATTAGGCCCGCCATCGCGTGTCAGTGTCACGGCGTGATAATCGAACGTCGTCGGATCGATCGGTTGCGAGAACGTCACATCGAGCGACTGCACGACAATGTTGCGTGGATTCGTCGCGAGTTGTTGTAACGCGACGATGCGCGGTCCAGTGAGGAGGTTGGTCCAGGTTACCGATTTTGTGCCAGAGCCTGCGTTGCTGCTCGCGTCTTGAACGGCGGCAGCGTTCACAGTCAGAACGTAAGTGCCTTCATCACCAGTCAACGCGTTCAACCCGTTGATTGCGTAGGTTGATCCAGAAACAAGCGCGACGGTCACGTCCGGCGAGATGCGGTTCGGGCCGCCGTTCACTGTCAGGGACAGCGCGCGATAGTCGAACGTCGCCGAATTGATCGAACGCGAGAACGTCACGTTCAAGTTCGCGACAGGAGCTTTTCTCGGGTTCGGCGAAATGGAAGCAATCGCCTGCACAACGAGAGGAGCGTTGCCTTTTGTCCATTGGACGGACGAAGACGTGTTGCCGACATTGTTGCCCCAAACGTCGTAGATCAGAGCACCGTTCATGGTGAGTTGATAGTTGCCGTCCGGCGTTGTCAGCGTGCTCAGGCCGTTGATGGAATAGTTCGTGCCCGAAACAAGCGCGATGCTGATGCCGCTTCCGGCATTGATTAAATTGGCGCCACCATTGCGGGTGAGGGTGAGCGAGCGATAGTCGAAGGTGCTCAGGTCAATTTTCTCTGAGAACGTGACGTTCACCGACGACACCGCGCCCGGTTGCACGAATGGCGTCACCGGTCCGAATTGCACGATCGTAGGAATGGTCGTGTTGGTCGAGCGATAGGTCACAGTGTAAGAAACCGTCGAGGCCGCGCTCGTCCAATCGAACAGGTGAAGCAGATGTTCGCGCACAGCGCCGGGGCTGGAAGCGGGGAACGTGCGGTCCGTTGTCCACGCGTCATAATTTAAAGCGATCGGTTTGCCGTCCGAACGCACGACGCTGGCCAAGAGGAATCCGGCGCCGGGATCGGGAATTTGCACATAGTTCCAGCCGTTGCTGGTGTTGATGCTGACGTGCACTTGCAAATGGCCTGCGGCTGCGGGGCTGTCGACGGTCGCATTTGTCCTCACATTGACACCCGCAGTCGAGCCATCGCTGACGTAAAGAACGTCAGGGAGATTGCCCGGATCCGGAACGTCGTTGACGAGGAAATCCGGCACGTCGTCATCAATGACCGCTGCGCCGGAATCGTATTGCGCGATGCGATTGGCCAACACCTTGTGTGTCAGTTCGTGAATTTGCACGCTGTTGATCAGTGACGTGTTCGTCCGTCCGAGATCGTTGACGTGGGTGAACGAAGCATCGAATTCGATGAACTTGCCTTGCAGGGTCGATGTCATGTCCCAAACCACTTGCTTCGCGCTGGCCGGATCGATGTCGCCGAGTGTTGCCGACAGCGAAGGCGTCAGAGCTTGATTGCCGACTTCGGTTCCGATGATCGCGAAATTGATCAACAGACCTT
>JAQGOW010000023.1 GCA_028293405.1 Verrucomicrobiales bacterium | reverse complement strand
ATCGCCCTAAGAGATGGGTTAACTCATGAGGATTGAATTCAAATTAAGGAGACTGTTCGCCTGTCTTGGGTTGCTTTGCGCACTTATTTTCTCAGGCTGCAACAAATCAGCCGTTGATACTCACTTGAAAGATCCAGCGACCTTGCGCGCAGATGCGATGCGCATGTTGAAGGACCTGCCCGCTGGCGACGTGCCCAAGGCGCAATGGCCGAAATCGGTTAAGGCGCTCAATCCGCTGGCGGTGACGAGGGAGGCTGACAATATTAAAATACTTTTGGCGCACGAGCGCGGGAAATTTTCGGTGGGTTATCACGTGTTTCGCGACCCAGAAAAGAGGCCTTCCATGGCGGGGGTTTGGCTGGAAAAGACAGGTTTCGAAGGCATCTACGTCTATAAGACACAGTATTGATTTATGGGTTTCGCAAACGCGCGCCGTGCCACGGCTTTTACATTGATTGAACTTCTGGTCGTGATTGCGATTATCGCGATTCTCGCGTCGATGCTGCTGCCGACGCTGGGTAAGGCAAAAGCGAAGGCGCAACGCACGGCGTGCTTGAATAATGAAAAGCAGATGGGGATTGGCAGTTTGAATTACGCGGATGAGGACGTGAAACACGCGTGTTCGGGCGTGGCGAATTTCAAGGAGGACGATCTGAACTGGATGTTTCCGGTTTATATCCCGAATTTCAAAACCTGCATTTGCCCATCGACGTTAAATGCAATCGACACAAAACCGCTGCCGATTCCGGCGGCGGACCCGATTAATTCAACGGAGAATTGGACCGGGCTGACGTATCCCGATCGATTGCATAACAAGGGGACTTACATATCGGATTTACAACAGGTCGCACCCGGTGGACGCAACGGGACTTCGGGCGGGACGAGTTACGAGGTGGCGGGTTGGTTGAATGGCGGTTGGGCCAACGGTTTGAACAACACGCGCAAGACGTTGACGTCAATCGCTGGTTACACGTATCAACTGACGAACACGGTTTTCCCGGAATACGATTTTCACGGCCAAGTCGGCGGGGCTTCGGATATGTGGATTCTTTATGATGCGGATGAGCCGGGGATTACCGACGGTGGCCGGCCGAACAACGATTATCCTGATGCCGGCGACAACCACGGTGCGGATGGTTCGAACGTGGTGTTTTGCGATGGGCACGCATCGTGGGTTCCGCGCCGGGATTTCATGCGGAGTTGGTTTCGCGGCACGGACGAAGATCATGCGCCGGTGCCGCCGTAGCGCCATTGCTATGCTGGGGGGCGTTGTGTATGATAGACAGTGCTGGACAAGATTATGAGAACCGCGGCTTCATTTGCGCTGCTACTTAGCATTTGTTTGTTGGTTGCTTCGACGAATTCCTCTCGCGCGCAGACTAATAACGTTGAGCAAACGACAACCGCTGAATTAGTCGCGCCCGCTGGCCTGTCAAAGGGTGCGAGCGATGTGGTGAAATTGTTGCGCGCTGGCAAGCCTGACAACGTTCTTCTTTTTTACGTAAAATATTCGGAGCTGGATTATCGGCTAAGCGCTGCGGACGTCATTTATCTCACTAAGGTTGGCATATCTACCAACCTGATTACGGCGATGATGGAAACGGATGCTGAGAGGCAGAAAGCGCTCACGGTGAAATTCGATGAAGACCGTTTGACGACGGCAGTTGCTGCGGCTCCCGATGCGAATCAAGTTGCTCCCATGCCTGTTGTGTCTACACGTGCAGTGGTTCAGCAAAATGCACCGGCGGTAGAGCAACCGGAGTTCACGCCGTCTATTGTGTATCCCGATTATTCAGCTTTTCCGAATTACTACGAGACGTTCGATAATTCTGACCATCACCACGGCCGCGTGTCTGTTGCGATCGGGATCGGTGTGGGTGTTGGGTTTGGCGACGGTGGTTACGGGCGCGGTTACGGCGGTTACGGCTACGGACGCGGCGGACATTTTGGGGGCAGACGTTGACCGTCCGCCCCCGGTTGCAGCGTGGTTAGTTCGGCTTGAAAGTGAATGCCCCGGCATTCGTGCTTGTGTAGAAGTTGCCGAGGTTTGTGTGGGTGTTCTGCAGGACCACGCCGCGGAACGGTGGGTCGATTCTTTTGTGGACGAACGGTTGCAAGAACGTGCCGTTAATTAGTCCATTCAGCCGAGTGACCGCTAGTGCGACAAGGTTCGTGTTCGGAATGGTGAAGGTGACTTTGTCGGTGTTCGCAACCGATGCGGTTGCGGTCACGGACAGGCTTGAACCATCGTCAAATGTTGCGGTCGCGGCACCGGTCCAGCCGAATTCAGGTGTGCCCGATGGGAAGTTTGTGTAAGGCGAGCCAATCACCTGGAAGACGTTGCTGAACCCACCAGTGTAACCAGCGTTCGTGACACCCGCGGGCCGCCACCAATAAAGCGTGCCGGTGACCCCGGGTTGGTTTTTCGAAAAGGTCAGCCAACCCCAAATGCTTCCCTGATATCCGGCGACGGATGATCCGTACAATTGGCCATACATCGGGTATTCGAGATTTTCGGAAACATAAGTCACCGGAGCGTAGATTTGCGCGCCATCGGCAGCGAAGCCAACGAAGTGAACAATGCCGCCTGCACCATTTGTGGTCGCCGCAACGCCCCAGCCGTTCGGTGACGGCGTTGGGCCGCTCACCGGCGGGAAGGCCATGGTGTAACGTCGGAACTCCGCGTTGCCGACATTCGTCCAACCGCGATGAACGAGGAGGCTTGCAGTCCATTCAGGGGTGGTCACCGTTCCGGTTACTGTGCCAGAGTAAGTAACGACATCCATATCCATGTCGATCGTCATCGTGCTCTTGCCGGTGCGCGGAACGACGAGGTGACTGTGTCCGCTAGTATCGAATATTGCGGCGGGGTAACTGAACTTGTATTGCGTGCCATCGAGTAAAATGCGGCCGGAGTAAGAGCCGTTGTTCGGAGCCCCGTTTGTATAAGGAAGGGTAAAGCTGATGAAGCCCGCGCTTCGTGAGTCCGGTGTAGGTTCGGAGAACAATCCAGACCAGGGGCCGTTCATGTGATAGTAGGGGCTTTCAAAGCGCGCGATCAACTTGAGATTCGGCGTCATCATGAATGTGAGCGTCGCGTTCGTTTCAAATGGCGGCACGTTCAGAGCCGGAGAATACGCCCAACCAATAAATCGATGGATGCCAAGCGCCGCTGCCGTCATAGTGTAGTTCCGGCCGACTTCCAGCAGTTGCCCATTCAGGTTCGGAGTGACAGTCCCTGCGGTGAGATCGATGCGGTTCGGTTCCGGCCAGTCGCGGATTTGCACGGTCAGCTTGCTGTAGATGGAATAGAATACCGTGGCAACGGCGGTCGTAGACACTTGTGAAAAGCTATCGATGGCGTATGCGGTAATGGTGTTTGTCCCAGAGACCAGGTGAACATTGCGCACTCCAACTGCTCGTGCCGGTGGCGAGCTGGTAGGCTCCGCCATTCAGTGAGTAATAAACGCCCCCTAAAGGAAACGTGCTCCCGGCGGTTCCGTGCACGACGTAACTAGCGTTGCTCACCTGAATGTAGGGCGCGCCGGTAATCGTGATGAACGGCGGCGCGGACAAATTCATGTGGAACGTTTGGGTGTGACTACTTTGATTGCCGCAAACGTCGGTCGCCGTATAGGTCCGTTGAATGTCGAAGTGCAGTGAATCAACAATATTGTTCGTGACGTCAGTGCTGTGGGTGACGGTTACGCTCGAGCAATTGTCGGCCGCGGTGATCAACCCGTCGTTAGCCGCCGGCAAACTGCACATGCAAGTGAGTGTGGCATCGGCTGGATACGCACTGATGACCGGTGCGGTGAGATCACGGACGGTGATGTGTTGAGTCTGGCTGGTGATGATGCCGCAGACATTGGTGACGTGATAGGCGCGCGCGATGTCGTATTGATTAGCGCAGGTCAAGTTCGTGATGACATCGCCGTCGTGATAAATGTAAAGGATATTGCCGCCGCAAGGGTCGGTGCCACTGATGAGGTTGTCATCGGCCGCAGGCACTTCACTGGAACAGGAATAAGTTACATCAGGCGGAAAGTCGGTGATCACCGGTGCAATTGGCGCAACGGTGAGGATTTGCTGTGCGGTCGCGGAGTTGCCGCAGGCGTCGGTGACCGTCCACTTCCGTTTCAAAATGTAAGTATCGTGGCCGAGACCGGTTGGCGTTTGCGTCGAAAACGAAGCGTAGGACACGGTCGCGTTTGTGTCGCAATTGTCCGTTGCTGTGACGTTTGCCACGATCGGAACCGCGTTGCAATCCACGGTGATGTCAGCAGGAACGCCCACGAGGACAGGACTCGCTGTGTCGATCACGGAAATTTGTTGCGAAGCGGTGCTGGAGTTTCCGCATACGTCCGTAGCTGTCCACTTTCGCGTGAGAACATAATTTCCACTACAGGAACCGGCGACAGTGGTTTGCGACAAAATGATCGATGGTGAGGCGTCGCAGTTATCGGTAGCCGTTGGAGAAGCAGCAGCAGGGACGGCGTCGCATTGAACGGTCACGTCGGCCGGTATTCCGGCGAGGACGGGAGCGGTGGTATCGATAACAGAGATGTGTTGAACATGGCTATTGGAATTTCCGCAAGCATCGGTCGCAGTCCAGGTCCGTGTCAGGACGTAGCTGCCGCTGCACGAACCGCCGGCCGAGGTTTGTGTGGATACGACCGTTACGCTCGGATCGCAATTATCAGTGGCAGTGAGAGTCGGTGCGCTCGGTACAGCATCACATTGTACCGTGACGTCGGGGGGCGCAGCGCTCAGCAACGGAGCGGTCGTGTCATGGACGAGAATAGTTTGTTGTGCCGAGCTGGAGTTGCCGCAGGCGTCCATGGCGGTCCATGTCCTCGTAAGCGTGTAATTAAAATGTCCGCAGCCGGAACCTGTCTGGGTGGACGCGCTCGTAAAGTTGATGGCAGGAGCGCGGTCACAATTGTCATTCGCGCTCGGTGTCGCCGGGGCGGGAACAGAGGCGCACTCCACGGTCGTGTTTGCTGGAACGCCGCTTAAGATCGGAGCCGATGTGTCGTGGACTGTGACAAGTTGGTGGGCTGTACTGGTGTTTCCCGTGGCGTCGGTCGCGGTCCAAGTGCGGTTGATGGTGTAATTGAAATGACCGCAACCAGTTGGGGACTGTGTGGAATTTTCAGCCAGTGTCAGAGCGGGTGAAGCATCACAATTGTCGGCAACGTTTGGTGTGGCCGGAGCGGGAACGGCGTTGCATTGCACGGTCGTATTCGCGGGCACGCCAGTGATTACGGGCGCCGTCGTGTCATGAACGGTGAGGATTTGTTGGGCAGAGCTTGTGTTGCCGCAAGCGTCGGTCGCATTCCATGTTCGGGTGATGGTGTAGTTGTCATGGCCGAAACCGCTTATCGCCTGCGTTGAGCTTTGGCCGAACGTAATCGTGGGGGAAGAGTCACAGTTGTCGGTGGCGGTCGGGACGAATACGCCTACTTGCGACGAGAATTGTGAGGACGTGCTGATGGTGTGGTTGATCACCGTTTGCAACGTGATGGAATACGGGAGAGACGGAGAGATCGTTGCCATTGAATTCGACGAAAATGATCCAGTGCCGAACGCTCCGAGATTTTGAACAAGGATTTGTTTGCCAAAATTCGTGTTGGCGGTGTCCACCCAGGTTTTGAACTGAATGCTGCCGCCGGAGATACCGCCGACCTGTGCCTGCATTACGCCATTCGCGCAAAAACCGTTCGCGCTGAATTCGATGGTGAGTTGGCCGGATCCGATGTTGAGCGTGTTCAGCAACATGGTCGGCTGGATTGAGCTTCCGCCGCCGGGAGCTGGTGCGGTGAGGGCGGTGGTAATATTGATGGTCCAGGTGCCGACTGAACCGGCGTAGGAGATTTGGCCCGCGACTCCGCTGCTGTCATTGAGGCCTTGATCAGTAATGACTATGGTGCCGGCAGGCGTTCCATCGGAAAGACGGAGCTGCGGAGGGGTGGTGATCGCGGCACAATTCGTGACTACCGTCGGCGGCGCAGGAATGGCGCTGCATTCGACTGTTGCATTGGCCGGTATGTAGCTAAGCGTTGGGGCAGTCGTGTCGTGCACTGTGATCTGTTGCGAAGCGCTGCTGGTGTTGCCACTCGCGTCGGTCGCGACCCAGGTTCGGACCAGCGTGTAGGAATATTTGCCGCATCCTGATAATGCCTGATTGGAGTTTTCCTGGAGCGCGATTGATGGATTTGGATCCGTGTCGTCGGTCGCCGTTGGCGATGCTGCTGCCGGAACGGAAGAGCACTCGACGGTGACATTGGAGGGGACGCCGGAAATCACCGGCGGTGTTGTATCAGTGGCGTGTGCGCGCAACGTTCCAAAAGCGATTGTTAAAACAACTGCTGTGGTGGTGAGAAGTTTTTCCGCCGAAGGGTGAGCCCAGTTTTTTTGCATAAATCAACAGATTTTGTTACGCCGCTGCATTGCCCGACGGCGTTTCAGTGTTTATTGGCGTGTGCGAACAATCGGTTTGCGAAAAAACGCAACACGACTGCTTTGGGGAGCTACGTGTTTGCTATTGGTTTGCCCGCCGTTGCGGTCCGCGAGTTGGTTTGTCCCGGGGCAAGCGAGACCCTAGGGAAGTGCGGGGAGTTGCGCCAGTCGCCTAAATGCGCGTCACTGCAAAAACTGTCACAAAAACAGTCTAAGGCACGCGTGGTTGTCGGGATAGGTGGACGACTGTGACGGCTCCTCAGGTATTACTTCGTGAAGCGGCGTTTTGCGACTGCTTGCGAATTGGGCGCAAGGTTTTATCACTTGCCGCTGTCAGGAAGAGGAACCTTTGCATGATCCGCAAGACAACTTGAGTGCGCGTTGTGGCGTCGAGCTTATGAAAGATGCGCGTGAGGTACGTGTGAATGGTGTGACGGGAAATGCCGAGCGACGCGGCAATGGCATGCTCGGTATGATTGTCGAAAATGCCCCTGATAATTTGCACTTCGCGAGGTGAGAGAGCGCAAGAACGTGCGATTGCGGTCCAGGCCGGTTTGGAAAGCATTTCTGCTCCGGTGCCTACAAAAGTGCTGTGTGCATCATGGAACTTTCCCGCCGGTTCACTGTGACTCTTCTTTGAATATTTTCCTGCCATGCGCGCCTTTAGACCCTGGACCAGAGGTTGAGAGGCACACATTACGGCATGAAGCGGTTATGCTGTCAAAAAAATCTAATTCACCTACATTCAATGTTTCAATTTTATTTACACCAAAAGCGCAGGATTCTGTGGCAACGAAACTCGTTGTTGCACTTTGAGCGGGGATGGTAATCATAGCGGTACTGATTCCGTTCGAATCAGGTGTTTCCGATAAACGCGATTGATGTGCGAGGCTTGTTGCACGTGACAGGTGGCGCGAGATCGTTGATTGTTAATTTGTTGCCGATGGAAGCTTTAAAAACTCAAAAGAACCAGGAGAAACCGGCGTCGAGCGCGCGGATTGCACCGCGACTTGGGATCATTGGTGGCGGGCAACTGGCTCGAATGACGGCGGTGGCGGCATTGCGACTTGGCTGCGATGTCATTGTGCTCGAACGCAACGATCACAGTCCCGCTGCGCAGGTGGCGACGCGCTGCCTCGTCGGCGATTGGAATAATCCAGAGGCGTTGTTGAAACTGGCGTCGCAAGTGGACGTTGTTTCGATCGAGAACGAATTCATCAGCACCGACGCCCTCGCGGTCATTGAGAAAGCCGGCCATAGGCTTTTCCCAAGCACCGAAACGTTGCGCCTGATTCAGGATAAACTGACCCAAAAGCAATGCCTGCAACGCGCTGGCCTGGCGACGACGCGGTTTGTTGCTGTTGAAAATCAGCAGCGGTTAGCGGAAGTGACGCGCGAGTTTGGTTTGCCGCTCGTGTTGAAAGCCCGACGCAACGGTTACGATGGCAAAGGCAATTACACCATCAAAACCGAAGCCGACATTCCCGACGCATGGAAGGCGCTCAACGGCGATCGTAACGAACTTTACGCGGAAGCGTTTTGCAATTATCACGCGGAACTCGCGGTCATCATCACTCGTGGCCAAGATGGTGCGATGGCGGTTTACCCTGTCGTCGAAACGGTGCAGCGCGATCATATCTGTCACATCGTGCGCGCGCCGGCGGCTGTTTCGCCGAACGCACATGAAAAAGCGCATCAGATGGCTCGCGCCGCGATCGAAGCAATCGAAGGCGTTGGCAGTTTTGGCATTGAATTGTTCGTCAGCGAAAATGACGAGGTCATGATTAACGAACTTGCACCGCGCGTTCACAATTCCGGCCATTACACGATTGAAGGCTGCGTGTGCTCGCAATTCGAAAACCATGTTCGCGCGCTGTTCGGATGGCCTTTGGGTTCGACGGCGATGGTGAATCCGGCGGCAGTGATGGTAAATTTATTGGGCGCCAGCCAAGGGTCCGGCGCGCCGCTCGGAATCGAGAACGCCCTGCAAGTCGGCGGAGCGCACATTCATATTTATGGCAAAGCAATGAGCGGGCGCGGGCGTAAGATGGGCCATGTCACGGCGATCGGACCTGACGTTGCGCGCGCGGAAGCTGCGGCGCAGAGTGCGGCGGGCAAAATCTTTTTCGGATCGACTACATGAAATCTAAAGCCAAACCCGTTGTTGGAATAATCATGGGCAGCGATTCCGATTGGCCGACCTTGGAAGCGGCCGCGAATGTGTGCCGTGATTTCGGCGTGCCTTTCGAAGCGCGTGTTGTATCGGCTCATCGGACGCCGCGCGATATGGTCGAATACGCCATAACCGCAGAACAGCGTGGATTACGTGTCATCATCGCCGGCGCAGGCGGCGCGGCGCATTTGCCAGGTATGGTGGCGAGTTTAACGCCGTTGCCTGTTATCGGCGTGCCGGTCGAAAGCAAAACTTTGAAAGGTTTGGATTCGTTGTTGTCCATTGCGCAAATGCCCGGCGGGGTTCCTGTTGCCACAACTGCCATCGGCGGCGGACGCAATGCGGGACTGCTCGCAGTAAGAATTTTAGCGACATCAGACGCCGTGCTGTTGAAGCGAATGAAGAAGTTCATGGAAGAACTCGCAACCGAATCGCGCGGTCGCGGCAAAAAGCTCGCGGCTACTCTAAAGCAAACCGCTCGTACCAAATAAACGAGGGCCAAGGTGCGTTAATGGGTTTACGACCCGCATTGAGGTTGCGTAGTATGCCGCATCCCAAATCCAATGAATGCGACAATGGCTGCACCGCAAGTTACGTCCGCAAAAAAACTCTGGTGGCGACGCACCAGTTTGACGCAATGGATGCTGATCGCCGTCGTGGCGGGGATTTGGTTCGGCTGGCAATTTCCGCAACAAGCTCAGCAACTTCAGGTAGTTTCCAATATTTTCCTGCGCCTGATTAAATGCATCATCGTCCCGCTGCTCTTCAGCACATTGATCGTGGGCATCGCCGGACACACGAGCGATTTGAAGGCGGTCGGACGGCTTGCCCTTAAATCGATCATCTACTTTGAAATTGTTACCACCATCGCGCTGGTGATTGGCTTAGTCGCGGTCAACTGGGCAAAGCCAGGCGTTGGCGTTACGCTGAAAGCGGGCGCTGATACGGTCGATGCCAGTCAGCAAAAGATGACCGCGTCAGCAATCCTCGAACATGCTTTCCCGCGCAGTATTTTTGAAAGCGCCGCGGCCAATGACGTTCTACAGGTGGTGGTTTTTGCAATTTTGTTCGCCATCGCTTTGACTCGCGTGAACGCCAAATCCAAACAATTGGTCGTCGGCTTTTTCGAAGCGGTGTCCGAAGTGATGTTCAAATTCACCGACCTGGTGATGAAGTTCGCACCGTTCGGCATCTTCGCCGCCATGGCAATTACCGTCAGTCGTTCGGGCATCGAAGTGTTGAAACCGTTGCTCAAACTGGTTCTGACACTTTACGGTGCGCTAGGCGTTTTCGTTTTGCTCGTGCTCGTTCCAGTCGCGCTGATTGCCCGCATTCCGATCCTGAGGTTTTGCCGAACGGTCAAAGATCCCGCGCTCATCGCATTTTCAACGACATCCTCGGACGCCGCGCTTCCGTTAGCGTTGGAACGCATGATTGAATTTGGCGTACCGCGCCGAATTGTGTCCTTCGTATTGCCGACCGGCTATTCCTTCAACCTCGACGGCAGCACTCTATATTTAGCAGTAGCCTCGGTTTTCGTTGCGCAAGCCGCCGGCGTGAACATGACCATTACGCAACAACTGGCGATGATGTTGACGCTGATGCTTACGAGCAAAGGCGTGGCTGCCGTGCCGAGAGCTTCGTTGGTTATCCTTTCCGGAACGTTGATCACCTTTGGCCTGCCGTTAGAAGGCGTCGCGGTTATTCTGGGTGTGGACACCGTTATGGACATGGCGCGGACCAGCATCAATTTAGTCGGTAATTGTCTGGCGTCAGCGGTGATGGCGCGGTGGGAAGGGGAATTGAAAGTTCCCGCCGCAAAATAAATGGTAGTGCGTTAGAAAACACAAGTTGAACAGGAGGACTCAGAGAAAACAGAGATAATTCTTCTCCGTTCTCTCTGCGAGCTCCTGTTCAAATCGGATTGTGGACCGTGTCGACCTTGTGGTTCGAATCTGCTCGATTCAACTTCGATTATTGGTGCACGCTGATGCTGTAAAAACCGGTGGTGATGTTA
>JAQGOW010000018.1 GCA_028293405.1 Verrucomicrobiales bacterium | reverse complement strand
ATCACCGCCGCAGTGGGTGCAACTGGCCCACACACGTTTAATTCGAACGATAGTTTGATCGCGGATGTGCAAGCGTGGATCAATGACCCATCCGCAAACAACGGTTGGTTTTTCAGGGCCGCCGCTGAAGTCGGTCAAAACGGCCGCCGGTGGGGATCGACAGCAACAGCTCAATTCGGGATTGGCGCCGCAGCAAGATTGTCGGTTACCTACACCGCAAGCGCCCCGCCTCCGCAGCAACCTTCGCTGACAGGTGCGGCTGTCTCCACCGGACAATTTCAGTTTGCGTTCATTGCCGAAGCCAACCGCACTTACACCGTTGAAAGCCGCCCTGCGTTCGACAGATCGTTGTGGACAACATTGACGAGTCTTCCGGCAGCACCAGCGCCAACAAACTATGTTGTCACCGACCCTGTCGCACAGGTCACGAAGTTTTACCGTGTAAAAACGCCATAAAGGGTAGGAGCAAATCCCGCTACAATGCGTGGACGGCGCGCGTGCGTCGTCGCCTACCCTTATGGCGGGTTTGTTTCCAGCATCACGCGCTCGAGCTCAGCGCGGATTCGCTTACGTTCAACATCATCTGCGTCGCGCGGCACGAATATCGGCTCGCCGTAAAGAACTCGGCAATTCGCAAATGGGACCGGCAACTGGAACTTATCCCAACTACGCGCTTTGAAATGGGGATGCCCGTTGATTCCGAGTGGCACAATCGGCCGACCCGTTAATTGAGCCAACGACATAATCCCTTCCTGAATTTTGTAGCATGGTCCGCGCGGGCCGTCCGGAGTGATGACGACCGTATAGCCTTTTTCCAGCCACGTTGTGGCTTCCAACAACGCCTGGCCGCCACGGCGACTCGATGAACCTCGAATCGGTTGCATCCGAAACTGCTCAAGTATGGCAGCGAGAAAAGCGCCATCACGACTTGCACTGACGACAGCGGCGACGCCTTTCACCGGCCACAATTGACGGTTTTCCTTGTTGTAGCTTGCCACCGCCATCGCGAGTCGATTATGCCAAATGCAATAAATCACCGGCGAAGCGCCAGTTGCTTTTTTCGCGGACGGCGTTGCCGGCAACCATCGCAGCCGCCATGTCGCAAAAAAAAGTCGCGCGCACGCGCAGAGAATTCCCACGGCGCAACGTTTGTGGAACGGCAGCACATAAGGAACCACGACGGATTTGGGTGCGCCGTCAGCCATTAACTTCCCTTTTTCAAACTCGCGCGCACCAACTGCTCGACTGATGCCTGCGGCCCCAACACTGCGAGTGCCGCACGGATAGTGTCGTGCGCTTCAGGCTGCTTAAATCCAAGTGCCACGAGCGCAAGCACGGCATCATTCACCTTCTGGTCGTCAGCGGACAACGAACGTTCTGCGCTACCGGCTTCAAATGCCGCCGCCTTCCCAATCTTATCTCTCAACTCAACGACAATTCGTTCGGCAGTCTTTTTGCCCACGCCGCTGATTTGCGAAAGCATTTTGACGTCACCGTTGGCAACGGCTGATCGGAGAGACGTCGTGCTCGTTCCGCTAAGAATGTTCAGTGCAATCTTCGGGCCGATTCCGCTCACGGTGTTTATCAGCATGCGGAACAAATCACGTTCCGCCGCCGTCATGAACCCATAAAGGACATGTGCATCGTCGCGAATGGCGAGATGGGTCAGGATTTTCAACGGCTGTCCGGGTTGCGGCAGCTTGTCGAAGGATGACAGCGGAATCAGCACTTCGTAACCGACACCGTTGACATCAACGATGACCTGGGTCGGAAGAGCTTCGGCGAGTTTACCGTGCAGAAACGTAATCACTGCGAAAAATCATAAGGACGTTTCGTTGCCGTTGGAAATCTTTTCCACAGCTTCGAGCGATCGGCTGCGAACAATATTCTTCACAAACATCACCCACAGAAACGGCATCAGCATAAGCCCAATGCCGGTGAGGCAACCCAACGCGACTGTGAAAACAAAAAAACCGACTATTGTAAGGACGTTTACGCGAACGCGGTCGAACAAAGAGTTTCTCAAAACTTCACCTTCTGAGAATACCTGAACCCACGGCAAAATGTTGTTGTAGTCGCCGACGGCCGTACCACATTTCGGGCAGAACAACGTGTTCGGTTCCTGCCCTGTGAAGCAACGATGACAAACTGGCACCGCGTTCTCGTCGCAAACCGATGCCTGAACATCGTCACTCCAAGGATCGGCAGTTGGAATCAGACGTCGAAATCGCTGAACGAGTCGGTAAATGCAAACGCCAAGGAAAATTACTACAGCGACTGCTACAATTTTGAGGTCGCTTTGTGACATGGTGCGATTATCCCGGCGGCCACGCCATTGACCTGCCACCCATGATGTGCAAATGCAAATGTGGAACCGATTCACCGGCATCCGGCCCGTTATTGATGACCAGCCGAAATCCGCTCTGTTCCAGGCCAGCCTTCTTCGCAATCTCGCCGGCTTTCAGCAACATGTGTCCGAGAACCTTGTGATCGTCTGGTTGCGCTTCGGCAATTCGTGGAATGCACTTTTTCGGGATAACGAGAATGTGCGTCGGAGCTGCGGGCTTCACGTCTTTGAACGCCAGCACCAGATCATCCTCGTAAACGATGTTCGCCGGAATCTGCCTTGCGATAATTTTATCGAAGATCGTCATGAGTCGCTCCCGCGTTGACCACTTACAATACAACCAACGCGCACTTGTCGCTGCCGAAATCCGAACTCCAGCACGTGCGTATATATTCTACAATGTGGTCAGACAATATCTGGCACTTCGCGCTCCAACGTTCGGCGCCCAACAAAATTTTCACACTCCCGCGCAATCCACGAAACGCGACCACTTGCGGCGCTTCACTCAAGCGCTTCTTCAAGTCCTCTCGCAACGTTTTGAAAAAGAACAATTCGCAACCATTGCCTGCATTGACGATCTGGCGAAGGTCACCTTCAGAAACTCGTGGTGACGGTAAGGACGACAGTGGTTCATCGGCCAGCACGTTGAACCCGAGACCGCGCAAAACTTTTTCCAATGCATCTGCAAACTCCGAAATCGATACGTACGTCCGATTTAGTTCTTCTTTGAAATAGTGCAGCACGGCGGCCGACGCGTTGCGGACCAATTCAGGCTCAACGTTCGTGGCGGCTTCGCCCAGCAATTCGAGCGTGACCCATTCCGCCGAACAGGGAATTTCTTCCCCGGCAGAAGTTTGGAATATGAGGGAATCAGGTCTGAGATTCATCGGGCTTATCCTCCAATTTTTTAACTTCGCGAACAAATTCCGTCGCTTCTTCGAAACGACGGTAAACACTGGCAAAACGAACGTAAGCAACTTTATCCAGTTCCCGCAAACCCTCCATTACGCGCTCGCCCACAGCCATGCCGGGAACTTCGCGATCGTATTTATCACTCAGCTCATCAGCTATCTTTTCGGCCAATTCTTCGATGACTTTGGGGCTAATCGGCCGTTTTTGGCACGCTTTGCGCAACCCTGAAAGTAATTTTTCGCGCGAGAATTCCTCACGCCGGCCGTCGCGCTTGATGACCATAAGGCCTTCGCGCTCAATCTCTTCGTAAGTTGTGAACCGATGAGCGCAGGCAAGGCACTCCCGACGTCGCCGAATAGTCGAGCCCTCGCGCGATGCACGTGAGTCGATCACCTTATCGTCCTGATTTCCGCACTTTGGACAACGCATAGCTGAACGGACCTTCCTTTACACCACCTAATGTGGCTAAGCGACTTCTAACAACAAAGGGTTGTGACGTCAACAGGTTGTTGCTAACTTTTTTGAATTTTTGTTAACGATGCAGCTTCTGATGCGGATGAATTCTGCATTTTTCGGCAAACACCTGATTCGAAAGTTGATGCAGCCTCGACGAAAAACTGCTAAAAAGATTCCGATGCAACTTTCCCGTTTGACCGTTGGACTTGTTTTCTTGGCGCTGCCGGCATTGGCTGACACCAAAGTTGATTTCGCCAAGCAGATTCAGCCGATCTTCGAGAAGTCGTGCATCAAATGTCACGGGCCGGAGAAACAAAAGGGCGGGCTGCGCCTCGACCAGAAGGCAGCCGCGCTCAAAGGCGGCAAAGACGCGGTCTCCATCATTCCCAGCGACGCTGCGAAGAGCGACCTCTATCGCCGTATCACCTTGCCCGACGGCAGCGACGACGTGATGCCGAACCAGGGTTCGCTCCTGAGCAAAGCCGAAACCGACCTTATCCGCGATTGGATCAATCAAGGTGCGACCTGGCCTGACACGGCAGTTGCAACGACGGATAAACCCGCCAACGCCGAAGCCGAAAAACTTCCAGACGTAAAATCTACGCCTGTCGAGCTGACCGCCATCGCAAAACTCGACACTGTGGGCATCTCCGTTCGTCCCATTGCGCAGAACTGTAATTGGCACGAAGCGAATCTGCGCGGCTACACCAACGCCGCCGACGCAACGCTCGCTCAACTAAAGGATGTCACGACGTTGATGCAGTTGAATTTGTCCGGCGTGAAGTTTTCCGAAGCGTCGGCAGCGAATCTCAAACCGTTGGTCAACCTCACTCACTTACACCTGGAGCACACGCCCATCACCGATGGCGGCCTCGCAAACGTCAAAGACATGGCTCACCTGACTTACTTAAACTTATTCGACACGTCTATCACTGATGCTGGACTTGAACATCTAGCCGGCTTGACCAACCTGCACAACCTTCATCTCTGGGAAACGAAAGTCACCGACGCCGGTGTGGCGAAGCTTCAAAAAGCGTTGCCCAAGTGCAACATCGTCCGTGGCGTTGAGCTAGCTCCAGTCGCGAAGGTCGAAACCAAAGCGGACGCGCCGAAGACCGACGCGCCACCGGCTAAGAAAAAGAAGAAGAAGAAAGCCTAGTACGGCAAAATCACCGGCGCGTACGTGTGAATATTAATCTGCGCTGGTCCAGTCACGGTGTTCGTCGCGACAAACTGGAAGTTGGTCGTGTAGAAGAAATTCGTGTTGATAGCGATCGTTCCGCCACCGCCCGTGTAGGAAAGCATGTTCGCATATCCGCTCTTGACCGTTCCGCTGACAAACGCGCTGATTTTTCGGGTGCGCGTTAATGTGCCCTCAGCCAAACCCCTGTTCGTAAACGACACACTGCTGCTCGTGAACGACACCGAACGAAGCCCCGTTTCAACATAGCTGTTTGTGACCATCGTGTTTGTATTGAAAAGTTGATCGACAATAAACGGACCTGTTTCCCAGGTAAATGCGTCCGTCACGTTCAATTCGGCCGTTTTGCCCGGTACGCGAATGACGATGTTTGTCGCGCTGCCGTCGAGCGCGGTTTTGTAAAACAAACGGCCGCGATAAAAATTCGTGTCCCGGTCGATGGCCAGCGCTCGCACAATATTATCGCTGGTGATTCGCACAATGGCAGCTCGATCACGGTGGATCACACCGTTGGTCGTCGGAATACCTTGGTACCAGCCAGTCACTGAAAAATCCAAGACCTGTTCGATGCTGCTCGGCTGAATGTTGATAGCCGATGCCGTCAAACCACAGACCACAAGGGCGCTTGTAACAACGTAAATAAACTTCATTGAAAAATTTGCTCACGATTCCGCAAGCGTCATGACTGTGGCAGGTTGCCGCCGCCAATCAAATCTTTTTTAGCCGTTGACAATTTAAATGCGTGTTTAAGATTGAATTTCCATGGTTGCGCTTAAATCGGATACCTCCCAAACACGCACCCGGCAGCAGCTATTGGAAGCTGCTGGACAGGTGTTTGCGGAACACGGTTATCGCGCGGCCACGGTTCGGGAAATCTGCTTGCGCGCCGGGGCAAACGTTGCCTCCATTCACTATCATTTTGGGGACAAAGAAAGGCTGTATATTGCAGTGCTGCGTTACGCGCACGAACGCAGTAACGAGGCCAATCCCGATCTCTCGCGCCCGAACGATTCCAACTCGCCCGAAGAACAATTGAAGATCTTTGTCCGATCATTTTTAACTCAGTTGCTCGAACGCAGCCCGCTTGCCTGGGACGGCAAACTAATTGCACGCGAAATGGTCGAACCGACGAGCGCGATAGATATCGTCATTGACGAACGGATGAAGCCCCTGTCAAAACGTGTTCGTGACATCGTTCGCTCTTTGCTCGGTGTGAATGCGACAGAGGATTCCATCCGTGAATCCGAGTTCAGCATCGTCAGCCAATGCGTCTTCTACCATCACTGTCGCGAGGCCATCTTGCGCTTGTATCCGAAATTCAAAGCAACCGGACCGGAAATCGACAAACTGGCCGACCACATCACCGCATTTTCGTTAGCGGGTTTAAAAGCCAAGGCACAACGCAAATGAAACTACTGCTCACCTGTGCCGCCGTCTGCCTGAACTTCTGCGCCTTTGCGCAGACCAACGCGTCCACAACCACCGTTTTGGAACGCCCACTCTCGCGACACGACGCGGTCGAGATCGCGATGCGCCAGAACAGCACCATCCTCCGCGGTCGTGCCGATTTGCGGGCCACGCACGGCGTCGAAATGCAATTGCGTTCCGCCGCAATGCCGCGTGTTGCGATCAACGGATTTTACAACGCCAAACAATCTACGTTGGTAAACGAATCGTTTCCCGGCTCATCGAACGTCTTCACCCTTCCGAACCAAAGTTGGCAAGCCGACGCGCAAGTTCAGCAACCAATCTATAACGGCGGCAGAATCACATCTTCGCTGCGAGCGGCAAAGTTAACGCGCGAACAGGCCGTGCTTAATTTTCGCGCCACCGTCGAAGAATCGTTGCTCGCGACGCGTATCGCCTATGACGATGTCCTGCTCGCGCAACAACTGATCGTCGTTCAGGAAGCATCGGTCAATTTGCTCTCGAACGAACTCCAGGATGTGCAGCGGCGCTATCAGGCCGGCACCGTTCCGCGTTTCGATGTCCTGCGCGCCGAGGTTGAACTCGCCAACGAGCGTCCACGATTGATCACCGCTCGCAACCAGTATCGCATTTCAAAAAACAATCTCGTCAATTTGCTCGGTTTGACTTTGCCGCGCGGCGTTGTTGAAGACATTCCGCTGGAGTTGACCGACAAACTGGAGCCAACCCCTGTCGATGTGGAACTCGCCAGTGCCGTGGGTCGTGCTCTCGAACAACGTTCTGATATCGCCGCGTTGCGCAAAGCCGAACGCTTGCGTCACGAAGACATCGTCACTTCGCGCGCCGGATATAGGCCGACCCTGCAGGCCTTCGGTGGTTATCAATTCCGGAGCCCGACATTCACTGATGATTTGGCTCGCGACCTGCACGGTTGGGAAGCGGGCGTGAATTTATCGTGGTCGCCGTGGGACGGTGGACTCACTCGCGGTCGAGTGATCGAAGCCGAAGCCCGTCACGAACGCGTATTGGTTGATTTGCAGGACGAGCAGCGCCAGATCGAATTGGAAGTTCGCACCGCCTACTCGCAATTCCAGAATGCAAGGGAAGTTCTCGAATCACAAAAGAAAGTTCAGGAACAGGCGGAGGAAGCGTTGCGATTGGCGGAAGCACGCATGCAAGCAGGCAGCGCCACGCAATTGGATGTGCTGAACGCGCAAACGTCGCTCACCAATGCACGCACCACTCAGGTGCAAGCGCTGCACGATTATTCGGTCGCACGCTCACGCCTCCTGCGCGCCATCGGTGAAGATTTGCAGAAGGACTAAAGCTCCGTTTCGGCACTCGTAAATCGCAATTCATAAATCGTAAATCGCATTGTGCTTTGCCGAGTACCCATTAAATTCCCCCCTCAGCGTAGAACGTGAAGAAGCCATCTATATTCATTATTTTTATAACCGTGCTGATCGACCTGATCGGCTTCGGCCTCATCCTGCCGCTCATCCCGGTTTACTCCAAAAACTTTGGCGCGAGCGGTTTGATGATCGGTGCAATCATCGCGTCGTATTCGCTCATGCAGTTTATCTTCGCGCCAATTTGGGGGCGCGTCTCTGATCGCATCGGTCGACGCCCCGTGCTCTTGGGCAGCACATTTTGCGCGACGCTTTCCTACGTCATTTTTGCGTTCGGCTCCTCGCTGCAAAATCATCAACTCGCGTTGTGGGTACTGCTGCTGTCGCGCGCTTTTGCCGGAATTTGCGGAGCGAATATCACCGTAGCGCAAGCGTATATTGCCGACATCACTCCCGCTGACCAACGCTCGGCGCGCATGGGTTTAATCGGGATGGCGTTCGGTTTGGGATTTATTCTCGGCCCTGCCCTCGGCGCTGGTGCCACTCGCTATTTTGGCGTAACCGCCCCGGGTTGGGTTGCTGCATTTCTTTGCGCGATAAATTTTATTTGGGCCTATACGCGCTTGCCTGAAAGTTGGAAGCCCAACATGGAAGAGCACGTGCCGCAACGACCGCACCTTGCTCAATGGATGCACACCTTGAGCACTCCGCGTTTGAACCTGCTCATCGCGATATTCTTCCTCGCAACGTTTTGTTTCACCTGTTTCGAAAGCACGATCGGTCTTTTGGTCATGCGCAACTTCAATATAGATACGACCACTGGACCAGGTCTGTCCAGAATCGCTCTGCTCATCGTCTATTGCGGTGTCGTCGGCGCGTTGGTCCAAGGCGGCGGTATTGGACGCATGGTCAAAAAAATCGGTGAACCAAAACTGATCGCGTCGAGCCTCTTCATTGCTGCTATCGGCATCGCGATACTACCGTTCATCACCACCTGGTTTTGGCTCTATGTCGGCCTCGCGATTTTTTCGATTGGCTCCAGTCTCACGCGTCCGCCCGTGTTCGGTATGATTTCGCAACTGACCGCCGCGCACGAACAAGGCACGAACATTGGCGTCGCTCAAGGTGTCGGCAGTCTTGCGCGTATTCTCGGCCCTGTTTTCGCCACGAGTCTTTTCGAAAAGCACGTCGCCGTGCCATATGTGACCTGCGGGGTGTTGTCCTTGGTGACTGGATTAATTACCACAGTCTATCTCACGCACATTCCAAAACCTGCAACAGAATCGGCAGCGGCGTCTCCTTAACGCTTCGCCACTGAATTAGGGCGCGGAGATCGCGATCATATCGACAGTTACAGTCTTGCCGGGAACACCCACGGATTTGACCATTGCCTTCGAAGCGGCGGGAGGGCGATCGGGCTTAAGATAATTTGGACGCAGAACATTCAACTGACTGCTCGCATCCGGTGTGCTGACGAAATAGGTCGCTTTCACAAGGTGATCGAAATCGCTTCCGGCTTTTTTCAAAACTGCACCGAGATCGTTGAAGATTGTTTTGATCTGCGCCCCGCCAGTTTTGTCATTATCGTTACCGTATAAAGCCGAACAATAAATTCGGCCACTGCGATCCACACGCACTACTTTGGTATAAACTTTTGACACCGCGGAGCCGGGTGGATTGATATAATCAACCTCGCCGGGTGCCGCTTCCGATCGCGCAATCAGTTCAATCTCGATTGGCTGTGGATTGGCGGTCGTCCATTCCACGAAGACACATGGCGGAGTCACGTCTGGTGCAAAGAAATTTTGGATTTCGTGTTTTACCGATTCGATTCCAACCATCGGAGTCAAAAAACATTTCACCTGCACAACGTCGCTCTTCGTCAGGCGCAGAAATTCCAAAGTCGTGTTCAGGCTCTCCAGCGTCGCGCGCGTCGAGGTTCCGAGCATCGTGTTCGTCTTGGCCTGACCAGAAATATACACCGCCGCGCCTACTGGCAGGATGGCCATGTGCGCTTCTTGCATCGAGCCTCCCAGAAACGGAGAGAATAGACGTTTGACGTTCTTGATTTCCCCTGCCGGATTTAAATCGGCGGCGATGGCGTCAATCGCGACAAGAGCGTCCGGATTTTGCAACGGCGTCACGACGAAGCTGACAGCCGGTTTATTGCTTCGACCGAACGGCTTTCGCAACGTTTTCTCAACCTGAGGAAGAATGGATTCATTCGCCAGATAAACATTTAGCTTCACGATCTGCGCACCGGGAGCGACGCTTTTCAGAGCCTGGATGAGATTCTCGAGGACGTGCGCGGTTTGTTTGGCGGCATCACCTTGGGCGACCAATTCGCCTTTGCGATCAATTGGCAAAAATTGAGCGGTGTGAATCAACGGCGCGCCTTCGACAATGACGGCTTGAGCCAGACCACTGACCGGGTCTTTGCCGATCGACCGCGTTTGAGCGGAGACCAGGCAGGCCGAAAGCAAAAGCAATGCGATGACGCGATTCATAACGCAAGGTCTCGCTGACATCGCTGCTTTGACAAGAACAAATGTTAAACGATTGGCAATGGCGTGAACTTTTTGCCAAGAATCGGTTCGCTCTTTGTCTTCAACCAATTCTCCAATACCGCAGCATACACTGTCCGAAAATCAGTCGTGAACTTGAGATCACCATTCACGAGATCCGCAGGCGCGAGGCTCGGATATTTGCCGAGCAGGCCGGCTTTGATCCTGTCACCGATGACAAACATCGGGGCGGCCGCGCCGTGGTCGGTTCCGTTGTTCGCATTTTCAGCGACGCGACGGCCGAATTCGCTGAAGGTCATCACCATCACGCGTTGGAAATTCCCCTGCGCTTTCAAATCGTCGATGAACGCTTTGACCGAATCACCGAGGTCGCGCATGAGACGGTCGTGTGCGTTCAATTGATTCGAGTGCGTGTCGTAACCGCCTTGCGAAACGTAGAAAATGCGCGTCGGCAAACCGCCGCCGATGAGTTGCGCAACGAGCTTGAGTGAATTAGCCAATTCGGATTGCGGATATTTCGCATGGCTCTCAACCTTGCGGCTGATGGCCAAAATCTTGTCGGAACTGATTTGCGCATCAAGCGCAGTGCGTTCGATAAAATCCAGGGGCGAACCAACGTGTTTGGTTGGACCGGCGACAGCGCCAATGCTTCCGCCATCGGCGTCCATCTGTTGCTCGAGCCCGTTCATTTCGCGATAAGAGCGTTCTTCGGAATCCATCTCGCCGCGCTTGGCGTGTTCACTGCTGACGAAGCGATAATTCTTCGGGCTGTCGAGACTGACGCCTCTCGGATGCGATGACGAAAATGCCTGGGGCATTTGCCGACCGATGTTGACGCCGACCGTCGGGTCCGCGCCTTTGCAGGCGTTATCGAAGTAACGGCCAATCCAACCGTAACTTTCGTTTCTGTCAGCGTCACTGGCCGTTTGCCAGATTTCCGTTGAGCGGAAATGGGAGCGATTCGGGTTCGGATATCCGATACCTTGCACGACACCGAGACTGCCGGCGTCATAGAGCTCTTTGAACCCAGTGAGGTTCGGATGCAGACCGATCTCATCGTTGATTTTCAGGACCGACTTGCCATCCAGACCAATGCGTTTACGCGCTTTCTTGTAGTAGTCGTTGCTGTAGGGAACGACTGTGTTCAAGCCGTCGTTACCGCCAGCCATTTGCAGGACGACCAGAATCGTGCCGTCCTTGCCCGTGACGATGTTGTTTGCGTCCTTCGCTTCGGCATGGAGCGAGGCAAATGTGTTCGCGAGGAAGGTCGGAATGGTCCAGGCAACCGCACCGCCCAGGGCGCTGGTGCGTAGGAAATCCCGTCGTGTGCAAAGTTTCGCGTCAGTTTTCATAGGGTTAGGTAAGTTGATATTCTGGCGTCGACATGATCAGGCGAATGGCGTGACGAACATCGTCGTCGGTCAAAGTGCCGCGTGAATCTAAAAAGTTCTGCAACGCCTCGCGTTGTTTTTTCGAAAGGCTTGCCTGCAAAAAGCGTTTTTCGAGCGTGCTGACGAGTTTCGATTTATCGGCGCGTTCGGATTCGGTCACAATGCGATCGACGTCGACCGCGTGCATACGGCTCGCGACCATGGCGGCGCGTTGTGACAGAGCGCGTTGGACGCCTTGTCCTTCTGGCTCCATTTTATTTTCGGCCATCACCAGCAACGCGGCTTGATTGTAGCGCGTTAGTAGATTGTTGGTGGTAATCCAACTTAGGCCGCCGTCCCAACCTTTGACGTTGGGAGGCGCTAATAAATCCTGGCC
>JAQGOW010000639.1 GCA_028293405.1 Verrucomicrobiales bacterium | reverse complement strand
GTTATTCGGTGCGGCGTCACACTGTTTTGCAGTGTGGTCTTGCTAGCGTCCGGGTTCGATGTGGCGCGAGCGCAAAGCAATTCTGTCGACGTTTCCGCTTCGCAACTCAAAGCCTTCAGTCTCGAGCAATTGATGGGCATGGACGTCACCTCCGTGTCCCGACGCCCTGAACCGTTGGCCGATGCGCCGGCTTCCATCCAAGTGATCACACACGATGATATTCATCGTTCCGGCGCAACGACGATTCCCGAAGCGCTCCGCCTCGCCGACAACCTGCAGGTTGCCCAGGTCGACTCGCGCGAATGGGCCATCTCTGCGCGTGGCTTTAACGGCTCGATCGCGAACAAGCTTCTGGTGATGATTGATGGTCGCACTGTTTACACGCCGCTTTTTTCCGGAGTGTTTTGGGACGTCCAAAATTATCTCCTCGACGATATTGACCGCATCGAAGTGGTCAGCGGTCCGGGCGGAACGTTGTGGGGCCCGAATGCGGTTAACGGCGTTATCAATATCATCACGCGCCGTGCGCAAGATACTCAAGGGCTGTTGCTCGAAGGCGCTGGTGGCACGGAGTTACGCGATCTCGCCGGCATTCGTTACGGTGGAAAACTTTCTTCAAACGTTTTTTATCGCGTTTACGGCGAATTCTTCAATCGCGACGGCACGGTGAATTCCAAGGGTGCTGATCGAGAGGACGAATGGTTATTTGGCCAAGGAGGATTCCGGTTGGATTGGGATCAATCGATCCAGAACACAGTGACGGTTTCAGGCGATTTTTATGACGCGCGCTTTCACCAGTTAAATTTACCGGACGCTTCTGCGGCTGGTGGGAATTTGCTCTCGCGCTGGACCCACCTGATTTCCGAAGATTCATCCACGCAGGTGCAGTTCTATTATGATCGCACCCATCGCATCAGTCCTACGCTGTTTGCTGAAGATCTCGACACGTATGACTTGGATTTTCAACATCGGTTCGCGCTGGGTGAACGCCACAACTTTGTCTGGGGCGCGGCCTACCGGTTTACACATGACCGGGTGCAAAACTCGCCAATGTTGCGGTTTCTTCCGCCGGATATGGATCGAAATCTCGTCAGCTTTTTCGTCCAGGACGAAATCACGTTGCTGACAAATCTTGTGTTTATGGCCGGCACGAAAGTTGATCATAACGATTACACGGGGTGGGAGGTGCAACCGAGCGGTCGGCTTTCGTGGCATCCTGCGCCGGAGCATTTGCTCTGGGGCGCAGTGTCCCGCGCTGTGCGTGAGCCCTCGCGCATCGATCAGCAAGCGTTCGTGTTTACGACGAACGTCCCGCCAACCGAAATTCTCGCTGGTGGTCCGGGGTTTCAATCGGAAGCGGTCATCGCTTACGAGCTCGGCTATCGCGCGCAACTTTTTGCAAAGTCATCCGTTTCTCTTTCGACGTTTTACAATCAATACACGCGATTGCGTAGCATCAGCGCGACTGTGCCGGCGTTCGTGCAAAATAACGTGCAGGGAGACACTCGCGGGCTTGAACTGACGTTGAGCCAACAGATCACCGAATCATGGCGTATGCACGCGGGCTACACATTTTTGGACGAAGACATCCATGTTGCCGCCGGCCAAACCGATTTGAATCAGGGCAGGGCGGAGACTGCCGACCCCCGGCATCAGTTCTCGATTAGTTCTTCGATCAACTTACCCGCGAACCTGGACCTCGATGCGCGATTGCGATTTGTCGATCGGCTGAATGTAGGTTTTGGTTCCACACCGAGTTATGGTGAACTCGACGTGCGACTGGCCTGGCATGCAAGCCAACGGTTGGAAGTGTCGCTCGTTGGCCAAAACCTGTTGCACGATCATCACCCGGAATTTGGACCGGCCGCACCGACCCGCGCTGAAATCGAACGTAGTTGCTTTGCAAAGCTAACATATAGGTATTAATGATTAGAGCGATCAACATTCTGGCAAAAAGCGGCGCGACCACATGGTTGCGGTTGCTCGTTGCCGTTTTGATCGTTGGCGCTCACGTCGCGCCTGTTTCCGCGCAACCGGCGGTGCCCGAGTACAAACTCAAGGCCGTTTTCTTGTTTCGTTTCACCGACTATGTCATGTGGCCACCCAAAGCCTTCGAGCAGAGCGATCGACCATTCGTCATTGGCATTATTGGCACGGATCCGTTTGGCCAGTTCCTGGACGACACGATCCGAGGTGAAACTGTCAAGGGTCACGCCGTCCAGGTGAAGCGTTTTAAGTCACTGGATGAAATCACGAGCTGCAATATGCTGTTTGTAGGCACGTCTGCGGCTGGGCGGGTGTCGGAAATTTTGCAGAAAGTGAAAGGCAGGCCGATATTGACCGTAAGCGATATATCGGACTTCGCGACAAACGGTGGAATGATTCGGTTCACGAAGAGCGGCAGTCGGGTCGGGTTTCGGATTAATGTAAATGCTGCGAAGGAGGCAGGGTTGAGCATTAGCGCAAAGTTGTTGCAGATGGCCCAAATCGTCTCGACGACTAAGTAGGAAGATGCTGAGGAACGTTCCAATTAAACGCAAATTGACGCTGGCCATGATGCTCACTGGCGGCAGCGTGTTGCTGCTGACCTCGCTGGCATTCATGACCTACGGCGTGATCAACGCGCGCCGTAACCTGATTCAAAACCTCAATATTCTGGCGGAAATAACGGCCGCGAACGCCAGCGCCGCTCTGTTGTTTGAGGAGCCAAAGACGGCCAACGAAATCCTTTCTAAGTTGGAAGCTGAGCCTTCCGTACTCAAAGCCGCGCTCTACACGCGCGACCGCAAGGTTCTGGCGCATTATCCACAGTCGATGTTCGAAACAAATTTCCCGGCAGTCGAAATCGGGGAGATATCGCGATTTCGTTCGGGCGTTGCGGAAATATTTTATCCGGTACACGAGAACGATCGGTGGGTGGGCACGATCTATGTGCAGTCGGACCTGTCCGCGCTCTACGATCGGTTCCGGCTCTACGCTGTCATTGTCGTAGCCGTTATGGTGACGGCGATCATGATCATTGTTTTCTTGAGCAATTGGCTGCAACGACAGATCTCCGGTCCCATTCTCGCACTGGCTGATACGGCACGCGCTGTTTCGGAACAACGCGACTACTCGGTGCGTGGGAAGGTCATCGGCACGGACGAGCTGGGCGCGTTGACGCAGGCCTTCAACCATATGCTCAACCAGATCCAGGAACGCGAGACTGCTTTGCGCGCCAGCCAGAGCGATCTTCAGGAACTGAACCGCGAATTGGAACAGCGGGTGTTGTCGCGCACGGCGGAGTTGGCCGCGACGAATAAAGAGCTGGAAGCGTTTACTTATTCGGTTTCGCACGATCTGCGGGCTCCGCTGCGGCATGTTGATGCGTTCGCCCAATTGGCGGAAGAGGAAGCCGGCGGCGTTTCACCGGAGATGCGTAAATACGTTGAGCGCATACGCATTGGCGTGCAGAACATGGGCCGTTTGATCGATGACCTGCTCAATTTATCGCGGGTTGGGCGGGCGGACCTCGTGCAACAACCGGTGTCGCTGAATCGTCTCGTAGATGAGGTGATCAGCGAGCTGCAATCAGAAATAGGGGCCCGGAAAATCGAGTGGATCATCGGTCGTTTGCCAACGGCTGTTTGCGACCCTGGCTTGATGAAGCAGGTGTTCGCCAACTTGATTGCCAACTCTGTTAAGTACACGCGCCCTCGTCCAGAGGCGGTCATTTGTATTGATATGGAAACGGTGGAAGGAGAGCCGGCAATTTTCGTTCGCGACAACGGCGTGGGTTTTGACAGCAATTACTCCGCTAAATTGTTTGGCGTATTTCAGCGCTTGCACCGTGCCGAAGATTTTGAAGGCACCGGCGTCGGGCTCGCGATCGTCAAACGCATACTGGATTTGCACGGCGGCAGGATTTGGGCGGCGTCGGAACTCGACAAGAGTGCGACGTTTTGGTTTACTTTCCACGGCCTCGTCCCTGAATAGCGCACAACCAAATGAATACTCCTATTGAAATTTTGCTCGTCGAAGATAACCCGACTGACCTCGAGTTGACGCTGCTGGCATTGCAGAAGCACAAGTTGGCCAACAAGGTGCATGTCGCGCGCGATGGCGAAGAAGCTTTGGATTTTCTCTTTTGTCGTGCTGCGCATACCGGACGTAGTTTTGACACTCCGCCCAAGGTGGTTTTGCTGGACTTGAAGTTGCCGAAAGTCGACGGACTGGAAGTGTTGCGGCAGTTGAAGGAAGATCCTCGCACCCGGGCCGTGCCGGTCGTGGTGATGACATCGTCCAATCAACAGCGCGACATGGTGGAAAGTTATAAGTTTGGGGTGAACAGCTATATCCAGAAGCCGATCAATTTTTCGGACTTCCAAAATATCATGGGACAGCTCGGCTATTACTGGCTGGCTATCAATCAGCCTCCGCCGTCGGCCGCGTTCAAATAACAGTGACCGGTTGTTGTTTGCTGCGTAACGGCGTGGTCGCGGTCAGTGTATTGGTGACAATGGTGTCGTAAGCGAGCGTCGACGACTTCAATCGTTTGCTTCGCCTGGCGCAATGATGCCTCCGAATCCATGATGGTTCGCTTCAGCGAAGCCAAACTATTTATCTGATCATCAGCGTCCATACTGTTTATCTTACAGATTCCTAAAAGTATGTCGTCCTGAAAGTTGCATCGGGCCCACTTCGCACGCGGAGCGTCAGAGTTATACCGACAGCCAGCGCCCTCAGAGGGCCTTACGGGTTTCACTGGGAGAACTGGCGTTTAAAAAATTTGTTGGTTTCTAAAATTTCGTGTTACGTTGCCGCTGATGATTTTGGCACAGGAAGAATTGGAAAGCCTGATTCGAGTTCAGCACCGGTCGCCACACCAATTTCTAGGAATGCACCCGTTGGGCAACGGTTCAGGCCTGGTGGTGCGCGCCTTTTGGCCGCAAGCGGCTCAGGTGGAAATCATCCCCACGCACGAAAAGAATAAGCCAACGGTTAAGCTCAAACGCATTCACGACCACGGCGTCTTCGAAGGCACCGTCGACAAGGTCAATAAAGTCTACGCCTACGACCTCGTCATCACGGAGCATGACGGTCGCAAAATCCAGACGCGCGATCCGTATTCGTTTTTGCCGACGCTCGGCGAGCAGGACGTTTTTTTATTCGGGCAGGGGAATGAGCGCCGTATTTATGACAAGCTCGGTTCGCACATCCGCACGATTGACGGAGTTGTTGGAACGAGCTTCGCGGTTTGGGCGCCCAACGCGCAACGCATCAGTGTTGTCGGGGATTTCAATAAATGGGATGGGCGCTGTCATTTGATGCGGTCGATCGGGACCTCGGGCATTTGGGAAATCTTCATTCCCAACGTTGGCGAAGGCGCGCATTACAAATACGAGATCAAAGATATCAACGGACGGGTGAAGTTGAACACGGACCCGTATGGGACTTTTTTTGAAACGCCGCCGAAAAATGCGGCGATCGTTTGGGACAACTCGAAGTTCAAGTGGAACGACGAGGCGTGGCTGAAGAAGCGACGCGAACACAATCCGTTTCGCAGTCCGATGAGCATTTACGAAGTGCACGTCGGGTCGTGGCGGAAGAAGAATGAGGTCGAGTCTCTGAGCTATCGCGAGATGGCCGATCCGTTGGCGAAATACCTCAAGGACATGGGGTTTACGCATGTCCAATTTATGCCAACGGCTGAGCATGCGTATTTCCCGTCGTGGGGATATCAGGTGACCGGATTTTACGCGCCGACGAGCCGTTTTGGAACGCCGGATGATTTTCAGTATCTCATCAACCGTTTGCACGAAGCGGGGATTGGTGTGTTGATGGATTGGGTGCCAGCGCATTTTCCGCGCGATGAATGGGCCTTGGCGAAATTCGATGGCACGGCGCTTTACGAGCACGAGGATCCGCGCAAGGGCGCGCATCAGGATTGGGGCACATTGATCTTCAACTATGGCCGGCATGAAGTTAGAAATTTTCTGGCGGCCAACGCGCTGTTTTGGTGCGACCGTTTTCATATGGATGGACTGCGGGTTGATGCGGTTGCGTCGATGCTTTACCTCGATTACTCGCGCAAACAGGGCGAGTGGGTTCCCAATCAATTCGGCGGGCGTGAGAATTTGGAAGCGGTTGAATTTTTGCGTCACTTCAATCACGTGGTGCACACCGAAGCGCCCGGGGTGATTACCATCGCTGAAGAATCAACGGCCTGGCCGCAAGTGACGCGTCCGCCGTACCTAGGCGGTTTAGGTTTCACGTTCAAATGGAACATGGGTTGGATGCACGACACGTTGGATTATTTCAGCCGTGATCCGATTCATCGCAAGTATCACCAGAACGACCTGACGTTCGCGATGCTCTATCATCACAATGAAAATTTTATCCTGCCGTTGTCGCATGACGAAATCGTGCATGGCAAGGGTTCGCTCATCGGCAAGATGCCGGGTGATGATTGGCAGAAGTTCGCGAACCTGCGCGCGCTGCTGGCGTATCAGTGGCTTTTCCCCGGCAAGCAGTTGCTAATGATGGGCAGTGAATTCGGGCAGAAGGCGGAATGGAACGCGAACGCGTCGCTCGATTGGTGGTTGCTCGATGCTGGTCCGTTCCATCGTGGGCTGCAAAACTTCATGCGCGACCTGAATCACTTTTATAAAAGTGAGCCTGCAGTTTTTGAGGCGGACTATGACCTGTCCGGGTTCTGGTGGATTGACTGTAGCGATGCGGAAAATAGCGTGCTGTCATTTATGCGACAGACACAGGATGGTTCGCGGCGTGTGGCGGTGATCATGAATTTAACACCGGTGCTGCGTCACAACTATCGCATCGGCGTGCCGCAGGGTGGGTTTTGGAAAGAGGTTGTTAATACGGATTCGGGAAATTACGCCGGGAGTAATCAAGGGAATTACGGCGGGTTACAGGCTGATGAAATCAAGACGCATGGTCAGCCGTATTCGTTGAATCTGACGTTGCCACCGCTGAGTGTGGTTGCGTTCAGGCCGGAAAAATAGAACCGACGGATTACACCGATAGCTCGGAAAAAATCCCTTCTCCAACGGAGAACTGCTTACGGGAGAACTTTGGAACGGTAGAAGCGCGGGCCGGTTCCAGGGCTGTCCGAGAAATTGATCACTCCGTTTGCATCGGCTTGAGCATTCGAGAGCGGCGCCCAAGGGGTGTTAGCGTTGAGCAATGCGCTCACGTATTCCAACGCGTAGTTGGCATTGGCTACACCGGTCAGATGAATGTTCACGCTACCCGCGCCAGGTAATGAAATGCCGAGATTCGGTTGGGCGATGCCGCCGACGGTGAGATTTGCCAATGCTGCTGATGCAGGAATCGAACCTGTGAGATGGCCGTTGTTGGTATCGGAATCGCTCGTGATAAAGCGCAGGTCAATGTTGGCGGACGATTGCGGAGTCACCCAAGCATCGCTGCCGTCCAAAGGACTTGTCGTGGTGTACATGCCGTAAGGCGTGCCTGCGTTGGGGCCGGCGGAATTGGTCGTCAACGTTGGGTACCAATAAATGGAGAGGGGATCGCCGGGATTCCAGTTGCCGGTGAAGCTCAGGCTTGCCGCGACGTCGATGAGGACGCCGGGAGCGCCAGATGACGCGAGATTGAATTTGGCTACGACGATATCATCGCCGGTGGTAAATGCGCCGGTGGTCGGTCCGTTGAAAGTGGAGTCGGTGGTGCTGGCGACGAGGACAACCAAACCGTTGGTGGACATGGCCACGCCGTTTGCGTCTTTCAGTAGGTCGGCATCTACTTGAATGGTGAGCGCGTGAG
>JAQGOW010000603.1 GCA_028293405.1 Verrucomicrobiales bacterium | reverse complement strand
GGAACTACGCCCGCGGGTGCTATCAACAATTACTGGTTAAATACCAAAAATCCGATCTATCCGGCGCCGACGACGTTCTTCGTTTACAATCCGCCGACGAAAACATTCACGCAAATCGCTGCGCCGTCCGGAACGGTCGATGACATTCCGACATATATGGGGGCTATGTTGACTCTACCCGACGGCAGCGTGCTCTATGCGCATCAGGGCAGCGATCTTTACGTCTATCAACTTGACCCTGCGCATGATCCCAATGATCAGATCAATCCGAGTAGCCGACCCGTCATCCAGGGGTTAAATCCAAACGGCGACGGCACGTGGCATCTTACGGGCACACAGCTCAATGGTCTGTCCCAAGGCGCGACTTACGGAGACGACTTGCAAATGGACAGCAATTATCCGCTCGTGCAGTTGATAACGGCTTCCGGTCAAATTACGTATGCGCGCACGTTTAATTGGAGCAGCACCAGTGTGCAAACGGGAAATAAAGTCGTCAGCGTTGATTTTGCGATTCCTTCCAATATTGCTGGCATTGGTGCTTTATCGGTGGTTGCCGTCGCCAATGGGATCGGATCAGCGCCGATGGCGATTCCAGTTGTGCAACCCGGACAGACGCTGACGTTTGCGGGCACTAGCTCTATGGGTTCGAGCAGTTACGAAATCATGGGAGGCACTACGATTTTTCAAGATGACGGCAGTGCTTCAGGAATCCTCCTGCGCAGTTCGGGAGGGGCGATTAATTTGTTTGATTCAGCGACCGGCGGCACAGCTACGATTTTTGTCGATGGTGGACCGGGTAACGGAGGAAGGCCAGGGCGACTGCTTTTCTACAACAACTCGACTGCCGGTGCTGCCACTATCGTCGATCACCCGGGCGCCCTTGGCGCGAGCTTTAAGAACGTTTCCCCCAATCCCCAGGACGGCTTCGCGGGCGAAACGCGTTTCTTTCATTCATCAAAAGCCGGCACCGCACATTTTGAGAACGAGGGAGAAAAAGATAACGGCGCCAGCAGCGGACAGACCGGTGGTTTGACCAGTTTCGCTGACAACTCCTCAGCAGACAATGCGACGTTCGTCGCGCACGGCAGCGCCATCGCAAATGGCAAAGGTGGCTTTGTTGAATTTATCGGAAACGCGACTGCTGATCACGGCACCTTCACCAACCTCCCCAGTGTGGACGGCGCGCCATACAGTGCGGGTCGCACTGTTTTCTTCTCCCCTGCGGGCGCGGGGCAGGCCACGTGCGTCAATGTCGGGGCCAATGGTGGTTTTGTGGAATTGGGCGGCAGCACAGAATTTCGGTCCAACTCGACTGCCGCATCTGGCGTGTTCATCAATCAGGGACCGACGGGCGGCAGTTTTCCACAGCGCGGGAACACGCAGTTTTTTGATAACGCCACCGCTGGGAACGGAACCTTCCGCAACGTTCCGGGTGTCGGCACCGGCGGCGGCACGGAGTTCAATGGCCATTCGACGGGTGCGAATGGCACGGTCCTCAACGACAGCACTGTCTATGTAAATGGCCAGGGCGGTGGCGAGTTTCTGTTCAAGGACGACTCGACCGCGGGCACAGGCCAATTTCACACGATGGGAACGCCGGGTGGTAACATCACCTTTCAAAATCGGTCTTCGGCTGATCATGGCAATTTCTTGGTTGATCCATACCTACAAAATGCTCGCATCGTGTTCCGCGACAATTCGACGGCATCAAATGGGACGTTTGACATTGGCGGTAATGGTTATATCCAGTTTTTTGAATCATCAACTGCGGGCAACGCGAATATCCTGCTGCGCGGCACCGGCGGAGGTTCTCTCGGTACCGTCTACAGCGGCTCCATGGGCAATGCGTTCGTCACCGTCAACGGTTCAGAAACTCCCGGTTCTGTCGGAGGTTTCGCGTCGTTCCAGTCACCCGGCAGCGCAGCCAATTCGACATTCATCGTCAATGGCGCGAGCGTCACGACATACGGTGCCCGTGGTGGAATGGTTGGGTTTGATTATAGCTCCAGCGCAGGCAACGCGACGTTGATCATCAACGGCGGAACAAACGGTGGACCTGGTGGCGTGGTCACATTTGGTCGCGGAGCGACAGGGGACCAGTCACACATCATCGTCAATGCCGGTGGGACACTCGACGTGGGCGGCAACGTTTATTCCGGCGGGACTTCAATCGGTTCCCTTGAAGGCGCAGGTTCAGTGTTTCTGAGTTACGCCTCGTTGACCGTTGGTGGATTGAACACGGACACGACGATTTCCGGCGTGATTTCCGATTACAATGTTCCCGGCTACGTAGGCACGCTCGCGAAAATCGGCCTCGGAACGCTTACGTTGTCCGGTTCCAACACATACTACGGCCTGACGACGATCAACGGTGGCACGCTCGCGATCAATGGTTCGATCCGAGGCGACGTGCAGGTCAACGGCGGCACGACGCTGAAAGGCTCGGGCATAATCGGCGGCAATGTGACAGTTGCCCCGGGTGGCGTTGTTGCACCGGGCAACAGTCCGGGCGTGTTGACCATTAACAGCAACTTTGTCCAGGCATCGCAAAGCACGTTGCAAATTATCGTCGCCGGACCAAGCGCCGCGAACCGCAGCCTACTCGTGGTCAAAGGCAACGCAACGGTCGCCGGCACAGTGCTGCTCGTGTTCTCTGGCTATGCTCCATCGGCCAACGAAAGCTTCCCGATCATGCAAGTCACCGGAAGCATATCCAATAACGGTGTAAACATCCTCGTCGCTGGTCTCAAGCCGGGCTTCCAGGGAGCGTGCCAGGTCATCGGCAGCCAAGTCATTTTCAACGCGCAATCGCCTGGGCAGGTCAGGACAACGAGCGATCCCGTGCAGATTTTGCCGCCGAAGTTGACTCCATCCGGATTCGTTGTTCCGGTCTACACCTTGTCCGGCGCGACCTATCAGTTCGATACCTCAACAAACTTGGTCAATTGGACGCCGGTTTCGCAGGGAACCGGAGGCAATAACCTTGTTGAATTTCGTCAGGTTCCGGCGGGAACAGATGCAAAGCGCTTTTATCGAGTGATTCAGGCAACCGGAACTCCATAACGGAATCGGCTCAACTGACACCACCGCTGTTAAAACCGTCACTTCCGAGCGGTGATTCACGGAGGGCGCAATGGTAAAATGCATTCCGGGACAAAGCGATTTGGTGGAGGTCGGCAGAGTGATTCAGGGTTGCGGAATAAGCAACTGCCGTGTCTGTCCAACAAAGCAAAAAAGCGAACAGCGCTTTGGACGCTGTCCGCTTTGCAGATTCAGATTCGATTAGGCTGTGGCCATCGCGAGGTCGAGGACTTCGAGGATGAAGTCGGCGTCGGCTTTCGTGATGCACATCGGCGGGGCGAAACGGATGGTATGGCCCCACAGACCGCCTTTGCCGAGCAACAGGCCGAGGTCGCGTGCGCGTTCAACAATCGCAGCACATTCTGCCGAAGCAGGTTCTTTGGTCGTCCGGTCTTTGACGAGTTCGATGGCCAGCATCAAACCTTTGCCGCGGACGTCGCCGATGATGTTGTGTTTCTCCTGCAATTTGCGCAAACCAGCGAGGATGTGGTTACCCATGTTGTGGGAGTTTTCCTGCAGGTTTTCTTTCTCGATGACTTCAAGGACGGCTTTGCCGATCGCGCAAACAACCGGGTTGCCACCGAAGGTGTTGAAGTGAATGCGTTTTGAAAGCACTTCAGCGATCTTCGGTGTCGTCACGACGGCGGCAAGTGGGCAACCGTTGCCGATGCCTTTGGCCATGGTGACGATGTCCGGAATGACGCCCTGGGTTTCGAAGCCCCAGAAGTGGGTGCCAGTGCGGCCGAAGCCGGCCTGGACTTCGTCGGCGATAGTGACGCCGCCCGCAGCGCGGACGTGTTCGTAGGCGTGTTTGAGGTATCCGTCAGGGAATACGACGCAACCGCCGACGCCTTGAATAGATTCAGCGATGAAACCGGCGACGTTACCGGACGTGGTGAAGTCGATCACACTCTTAACGTCAGCCGCATATTTTTGGCCAGCATCGGGATCATTGCGGCCGTACGGTCCGCGATACGGATCGGGAGCAATGGTGTGATGGACACCGAACGCGTGCGGGAAATTAAACTTCCAGGTGCGATGCGAAGTCAGCGCCATGGCCGACATATTGCCGCCGTGGTAGCAATTGCGCAGGGCGATTATGTCGTTATTGCCGGTGTAAAGCTTGGCCATCATGACGGCGAGGTCGTTGGCTTCGGAACCGGAGTTGACGAAGTAAGCGACCTTCAAATCACCGGGCATCTTGGAGGTGAGCTTTTCAGCGAACTCGATGATGTTTGGGTGAAGGTAGATTGTCGTCGAGTGTTGCAGGGTTTCGTTCTGCTTATTCGCGGCAGCGACCACGTGCGGGTGACAATGGCCGACAGAAATTGTCACGATGCCGCCCAAGGCGTCGAGATAGCGGCGGCCGCTGTCGTCGAAAACGTATTGGCCTTTGCCTTCGACGATCGTCATCGGCTTTTTGTAATAGATGAAGATGCCGGGGTTAAGGACCTGTTTGCGGCGGCGCAAGAGTTCGTCAGTGCCGGGGCCGGTGTATTTTTGCGGTGTGTAGTTGAAGGGCGGCAGAGTGGGCGTTTGCATAACGTTAATTTCGGATTTCAGAATTCAAATTTCAGATTCGCTGTTGGCTATAGCGTCGGGGCTGGTGACCTGACAGTTGCCGGGGATGGACTCATGATGCGCGCGCCGAGGTAGACCACAAACGCGATCGCGAATCCAACAAACCATGCATAACTATACAAGGTCATAAAGATAGGGTTTATGGTTTCGGCATTCAAGACTTTGATGGTGGCGAGAAAGCCCGGCAGGTTGGGCAGAATGGCGACAATCAACGCGGCCATCGCGGGGATGCTGAAGCCGCCGCTGTACCGGTATTCACCGTGTTCGTCGTAAAGTGCTGTGACGTTTAGTTTGCGACGGCGGTAAACGAAATAGTCTGCGATCAAAATGCCGCCGATTGGGCCGAGGAGTGCGCTGTAACCAATGAGCCACGTGAAGATATAACCGGAAGGGTCAGAAACCAATTTCCACGGCATCATTAATATGCCGACAAAACCCGTAATGTAACCGCCGGCGCGGAAGGAAATTTTCTTGGGCGCGAGGTTTGCGAAATCGTTCGCGGGACTGACGACGTTCGCGGCGATGTTGGTCGCAAGTGTGGCGATGCAGAGGGAGAGCATCGCGGTGATGAGGACGGCGGGATTATTAAAGCGCGTGAGGACGTCGATTGGGTCCCAGATTGCTTTGCCGAAGATGACGATGGTTGCGGAGGTGACGGCGGCGCCGATGAAAGAATACAGCGCCATGGTTGCGGGAAGGCCGATTGCTTGGCCGAGCACTTGATCTTTTTGGGTACGCGAGTAGCGGGAAAAATCGGGGATGTTGAGGGAGAGTGTTGCCCAGAATCCTATGTTGCCCGTGAGTGCGGGGACGAAAAATTTCCAGAACTGGCCGGCTTTCGGTTGGCCTGCGGCGAAGGCGCTCGGTTGAGTGAGCATTGGACCGAAGCCGCCGGCGGTTTTGTAGGCCCACCAAAGTAACGCGAGGCCGAGGGCAATGAGGAGCGGGGCTTTGATTTCGAGTAGCACGCGAATGCAGTCGATGCCTTTATAGATGACCCACATGTTGACCGCCCAGAAGACGAGAAAACAAACGAACTGCGGCAGCGTGATGCCAATAGCGTTGTGGGCTTCGTAGCCCATCGCGGGGAAAAAGACGCTCAAGATTTTGTGAATGGCAGCTCCGCCGATCCACGCTTGTATGCCGAACCAGCCGCAGGCGACAAGCGCGCGCAACATGGCGGGGACGTTTGCGCCGAGGGTGCCGAAGGCCGCACGGCAATAGACCGGGAAAGGAATTCCGTAGTGCGTGCCGGCGTGGGCGTTAAGGACCATCGGGATCAGGACGATCAAGTTTGCTAAAAAGATGGTGACGATGGCTTGGCTCCAATTCATCCCGCCGCCGATGAGCGAGGAGGCGAGCATGTAGGTCGGGATGCATGCGGACATCGAGATCCAGAGCGCGGCGAAATTCCAGACGCGCCATTTGCGGCGTTCTTCGGGCACCGGCGCAAGGTCGTGGTTGTAGAGGCTGCTTTGTTGGATTGCCGCTACTTGCTCAGCGCTTAACGACGCAGAATTCATATTGTGGCTTCGCGGCAAAGTATCGGAAACGTGGGGTGGTTGTCTATCTTTGGCTAGGTGGTGAGGTTTGTTAGGGACCAATGGAGCACGGATTTTGCAACAAGCTCTAACGACTGCCGGTGTGGAAGGGTTTGGATTGTTTGTAGAGGGTGATGCGGTTGTCGGCCATTGTGGCGGCATTGGTGTTGCCCATCTGGAGATATAGTTCGCGTTCCTGGGAGGCGACAGAAATTGCTTCGTTGAAACGAGAGGCTTCGGCGTAGGCGACGTCGAGGACATTGAGACATTGAGGGTCGCTGTTGTGGGTGATTTGGCAGGCGCGCTCGGCGAACGTGACGGCTTCGGCGCCGTTGCGGATTTCGGAGTGTGGACAGGTTGCCAGGAGCCAGGCCATTTCTCTGAGTGCGGGAAGGAAATGGGGATCGTAGTGGAGGACAGTGCGGTATTGTTCGAGCGCCTCGGCGAGGTTGTCGGAGACAACGAGGGCGTGGGCGAGTTCGTAACGGTATTCGGCATTGGCAGGACGGGCGGCGACGGCTTCGCGAATGAGGTTGAGACCTTCGTTTAGCTTTCCACCTGTGACGGCGATGGTGCCGAGGGTGCAAAGGGCTTGGGCGTCGTCGGGTTTTACTTTCAACACTTCGCGAAACTTTTCTTCCGCTTCCGCTTTGTGCCCTTCGGTCATGAGGACCCAGCCGAGCGCGTTTAGGCCACCGGGGTCGCCGGGGTGGAGGCGGTCGGCTTCGCGCAGGAGTTGGATGGCAAGGTCGGGACGGTCATGACGGAACCAATACATCGCGAGGTTTTGGTGGACGTAAGCGTTGTTAGGATCGATATCGAGGGCGTGTTGGGCGAGCGTTGCGCTGTTTTGCCAGTGTCTGATTTGGCGATGGGCGGCGACGGCGAGTGTGGCACTAATGAGAAGTGCGGCAATCGCGAGGGCGCTTGTCATCGTTTTTTTATTTCCAAGTTTTTGAGAGAGTTCACAAACCGTCCATGTGATGGCGATGAAGAGCCCAATAGAGGGCAGGTAAGAGTAGCGGTCAGCCATGCCTTGGCGGCCAACCTGGACGATGCCGATGACGGGCACGAGCATGCCGATGAACCAAAACCAGCCGATGATCGCCCATGGAAATTTTTGCCAAACGGCGAGCAGGAGCGCGGTGACGATCAGCAGGAGAGCGACTGCGGTGATGACTTCGCCCCACGGAATTGGTTTTGGGAACATGTAGAAAAATGTGAGGTCTGCGGGCCAGAATAGTTTTTCGATGTAGCGAACGTAGGAGATGAGCGCGTTACCGAGTCGGTCTTGAAGCGGGAGTCGATCAATCGGCGCGACGCTGCCGCCGGTTTTTTGTGCCACGAAAGTGGCGACGCTCAGTGCGCCGGCGAGAACGAAGAATGGAATTTTTTCGCGGACGAGAGCGAGCAGAGTTTGTTTGTTGGGATTGAATCTTCGGAGCGGCCATGCGTCGAGGAGGAGCAGGACGAACGGCAGGGTGACGAGCATGGGTTTGGAGAGCAGGCCTAGGGCGTAGAGGACGACGGCGAGAATGTAATATTTCCGTGAGTGAGTAGGTGGGTGAGCCAGTGAGTCAGGTTGTTTAATTTCTGCGTAGCGGGTGTAACACATCAACGTCAGCACGAAGAACAGGGCGCTTAGAACATCTTTGCGTTCGGCGATCCATGCGACGGATTCGACGTGCATTGGGTGCCACAAAAATACTGCGGCGACGAACGCGCTGCGCCACATCGCCCCGGTGATTCGGTTGAGCAAAAGGAATAGCAACGTTCCGGTGGCGGTGTGAAGCAGAACGTTGATGATGTGGTGGCCGCCGGCGTCGAGGCCGAATAACTGGCAATCGAGCATGTGCGACATCCAGGTGAGCGGATGCCAGTTGGCGTAGTGTTCGCGTGCGAACGCCCAAATGATGCCCGGCCAGGTCAGGCCTTGTTGGATGACGTCGTTTTCGTAGACGTATGAGGGGTCGTCGAAGTTGATGAATTCGAAATGGGAGACCTGAAAATAAATTCCCAACGTGACCGCGATTAGGACGGCGCAAATGATGAAACGCCAGCGTTTGTCGCTGTTCGTCGGTTCATTGGATTGTCCATTGCTCACGAAACTATGATTCACATTTCGCGCTCTTGGCGCACGACAAAACAACAGCGGTCCTTTGGGAAACGCCGCTCAATGTCACGATTACGTTGCCTCACAACGTTTGCTGCTTGACTCTTTTTCGGAAATTTCGGAAGGTCAGCGTATCCCAATACCGCTTGTGCCCAAGCGTTATACCCTTGCACGGACGAGTTCTGCTCGTCACAAACCGGCATTTCAACCAAGTGCCAAAACCAAATGAAGTATGACTGTGTTCGATAAAAAAACATTCCGATTCCAACTCGGTGTCGCACTCGCTGCGGCCGGTTCAATGATAACCCTGCAAGAAGCGTCGGCGCGATCGCTCGGCCTTGACGTGTCTTCCTATCAAGGCTCACCAAGCTGGTCGAGTATTGCCACGGGGCGCGACTTTGCTTTTGCGAAAGCAACGGAAGGCGCGACTATCAACGACGGCAGCTATCGTTACAACATTAGCCATGCGAAATCCGCTGGCGTGTTGATTGGCGCATATCACTTTGCGCATCCAAATCTGAATAGTCCGGGAACTGAATCCTCCCACTTTTGGAGCATCATCAACGGCGACATCGTGGCAGACGGAAAGTCACTCCAGCCGACGTTGGACTTTGAAGTTTTCAGCGGCACCACGGGTGCGAGCAGTTACACGAGTTGGGCCAATGCGTTCAATGATGACATTAAGAGCCGCGCTACGGCGAAGGGTTTGATCGTAAAGCCGATTCTCTACACCAGTTCGTGCAGTGCGTGTAATTTCGGTTCGAGCGTAGACCAATGGATTCCGTGGTTGGCAAATTACAACGGCCAAAGTTCCCAAACTGGCACGCCATGGAGTGTGTGTAGCAGTTGCGATGTTTGGTCGGACTGGACCGTCTGGCAATACAGCAGCAGCGGTTCGGTCTCTGGTGTGAGCGGCGGATGCGACGTGGACGTTTATCACGGCACGCTCACTTCGTTGAAGGATGTTCTGGTGATCGACGGAAATGGCGCAAGCAGCTACGCGCCCGCACCGGCAGCGGTCGCTTGGGGTGTGGGTCGAATTGACGTCGTCGTTCGCGGCGGCGGTGATGCCATTTATCACAAGTATTACATCAGTGGCCAAGGTTGGCTGCCGGTGGATCACTTCGAAGACATCGGCGGTACTGCCAATAACGGCCCTGGGATCGCTTCGTGGGGAGTGAACCGTCTCGATGTGTTCTGTCCTGATACGAGTGATTCGCTGCGCCATAAATACTTTAACGGAACCGATTGGTTGCCGACGCCGCATTGGGAAGACGTTGGCGGCACGCTGACTTCCGCCCCCGCAGCTTGTTCATGGGGCCCGAACCGGATTGATATCGTTGTTAAAGGCGGCGGCAACAGCATGTATCACAAATGGTGGGATGGAAGCGCATGGCAACCCAGCGGTGGTTTTCAAAACCTCGGTGGAAGTGGCATCAATCAGCCGGGAATTTGTTCATGGGCTCCGGGACGGCTTGATGTGTTCTACCGCGGTTCGGACAACTCACTGCAACATATGTGGGATGATGGCTCCGGCGTTTGGGCTGGCCCGCAAAGTCTTGGCGGCACTCTTACTGGCGGCGTCTCTGCTTGTTCATGGGGCAGCGGACGCATCGATGTCGTGGTGCGCGGCGGCCAAAACCACATCTATCACAAATATTACATTCAGGGCACTGGTTGGCTGCCTACCGGTGGTTTCGAAGACCTCGGCGGCAGCGCGACTT
>JAQGOW010000558.1 GCA_028293405.1 Verrucomicrobiales bacterium | reverse complement strand
TTTATCGACGAGTTCACGTTAGTGAATGCGCCACCGACGTAGATGTCGTTATTGGTGCCGAGCGCAATGCAGTAGGCGGTTACGCCAAGACTGGGCGACCAAGACTTGGCCGAACCATCAGCGATGTTAAGAGCAGCCAATCGATTATGCGCCGCGCCGCCGATTTGGGTAAATGAACCAGCCGCATACAAGGTATTGCTGCTCAAGAGAAGCGCGTTAACAGCGTCGTCGGCGCCGAACGTCCAGGCTCGATCAGGTGAGCCATCTGGCAAGAGGTGAGCGATGTAGGAACAGGCGTTGGTGCCGATGTGCGTGAATTCACCACCGACAAACCAGCCGCCGGAAAGATCGTCGACGGCACAGAGAACTCGGCCATCGATTTTAGGAAGTGTAGCCGCAGTTACGCCGGAACTCAAACTAACCGTCCAACCGCCGCCACCGAAATACCCGACGTAATGAAAGTCACCGCCGATGTAAACCGTGCCGTTCGTTTCGATGATGCAACGAACAGGGGCATCGGTAGCCCAGAACTCCGGTCGCGCGATGTTGGAGTTTTGTGCCGAGGCACAAAACTCCAACATCACCGCCACAGTGATGAGTAGGCGTAAAGCAGCGGCACCGCGCATGTGAGAGATTTTGCCGCCCGCACGACCATTTAAAATGGGCTGGGAGCCCAAATGTATTTCGGGGACTACGGAGATTCCGAATCAAGCGAAGACCTAATCTCGATTCTCGTGCCGCTGGTTGTGATCGCTCCACAGGACGTTCACCAAGAACCACAAACCGCCAGCGGCCGCAGCGAGAAATAGAACGATTGCCAAACCGGGATAGCCGAACAAAGTAAACCGCGTTTGGACCTGCATCAGCAAAGCCGCACCGATGATCAGCGCGGCGATAACGAGCCCGGTCGAAATTCTGTTCGCGACCTTCTGGAACCCTTCCATGACAAACTGCGTTTCCGCCGGCTTAACATTAACGTTCAACTCGGCCTTGCCGACGGCGTCGAGAATTTTGTTCAAGCGCGATGGTAAGGCGCTGAGAAATTCTTTCCCTTCGAGCATCGCCGCGTAAGCACGACCTTCGGTCATCGTGTCCTTCATGCGCCGATTGAGCAGTTCAGTTGCATGTTTTCGGACAGCATCATTGGGATCGAAATTCGGCGCGAGAATGCGACCCACTTCGTCCAACTGCAGCAACGTTTTTCCAAGGAGCGTTAGTTCGGTGGGAACGCGCAGACCCGAATCTGCAGCCGCCGTGCTGACGTTGAGCATCATTTTACCAACGTCCATCTGGCCGAGGTTGGAGTCGCGTTGATCAGCCACTAACTGCGCGATTTTGTGACGGAAAACCATTTCGTCAAAGGAGCTCTTTTGCTCACTGATACGAATCGCGATATCCGAAGCTTCATCGCCATTCCCCTCGGCAACCGCCAGTAGAATTTTCAGCAGCGCTTCTTGAATAGACACGGACGTGTGACCAACCATGCCGACGTCCAACAGCGCAATGCGATTGTCGAGCGTGAGGAAAACGTTGCCGGGATGCGGATCGGCGTGGAACAAGCCGTCGACCAAAACCTGCTTGAGATACGCGCGGAACAATTCGTCGGCCAACGCGAGCCCGTCCAAATCCGTGCGCACGACAGGATTCAAACTCGTGATCTTCGAACCCTCGATATACTCCATCGTCAGCACGCGATACGTGACGTAGTCATCGATGGGCTGAGGTATGATGATGTGCGGAAACTCAGCCAGATTACGGCGCAATGTCCGCAGGTTCGCGGCTTCGCGGCAGTAATCCAGCTCGTGCGCGAGCGTTTGCTCCAGCTCAGCGATGGTCGCCTCCAAATCGTAACGCGCGCCGAATTCCGTGTGACGCCCAATGAATTTCGCGAGTTCGCGCAAAGCATCGAAATCTTCTGCGATCTGTTTGCGGATATGGGGACGTTGCACTTTAACGACCACTTCACGACCATCGCGCAACCGCGCCCTGTGTACTTGGCCTAATGAAGCTGCAGCAGCAGGCACAGGATCGAAGTCCAAAAACAACTTGGAAACTCTCGCGCCAAGCTCTTCTTCAACAATCCGCTCAGCCTCGGCCGACGGAAACGGCGCGACGTCATCTTGCAAGCGCGACAGGGCACGAATGTAGCGCGGCGGCATGAGGTCGGGACGGCTGGAGAGTAACTGACCGAGTTTGACGAAGGTCGGCCCGAGGCGCTCGAGATCTTTGGGCAGTTGATTGGGATCGGTTTGATCGTGATCTTCGTCATCGGAGTCTCCATTAATCAGCGGCGACGACATCACGGGCCGACCGTAGCGGAAATACAGCAAACCAAGGTCTTTGTAGCGCTTGAGATGATGCCCCGAGAATTTCATAAAGTCCTTTCGACCGCCGAGTTAAGGTAACTCGTGTGATACGGAACTTCAACGGATGCGGCCCCTGAACAACCTAGCCGAGGAATCCACGGCATTAGTTTTACGCCGCCATCTTCAACTCCGCTCGGCTGCCCCGGCCAAAGTTCGGCGAGCGCTTCAGTCGCTGGCGGAATTCGCGGCGACGCGTATTTGTTTCTTCGGTTGAATACAACTGTTTGGCCAATAGCAGAAAACCAGATTGCAACTGCTCCACCGACATGTTTTTTGGACGAATATTGATGTCGAACAAAGTGCAAAGTTCCCAGGCACGGTCACGGATGATTCGGTCCTCCTCTTTTAGTCTTCCGTACAACGGGGTGCCTGGGAAAGCGGTCAAAAATGTGATCTGAACTTCGTAAAGCCCGGAGTCGCGCACGAAATCATGCACCTGCTCAAAAACCTCTGGCGTGTCGCCATCCAGTCCAAGAATGAAACAACCATTCACGGTGATTCCGTAACTTTGGATCTTAGCGATAGCGGACTTATAAAGGTCCTGCTGCCGGGCCTTCCAATTGCCGTTTAGTTCAACACCGTTCAGACTGTTGACGCGCGGACTTTCCAAACCGATGAGAATCTGCTGGCAGCCGGAGTTGCGCATCAATCCGAGCAATTCGTCATCTTTGGCGACGTTCAAATCCGCCTCTGTAAACCAGCGCAGCTTTTCTTTTTCGAGCGCGCGCAAAAGCTTTTTGTAATGCCGGACGTTGACGAAGCTGTTGTCGTCGGCGAACTCAATGAAAGGCCGCGGCCAAATGCGTTTGATCTCGTGAATTTCGGCGATGACCTTCTCGACGGGTTTCAGTTTGTAGCGCGGCGTGAGCAAAATAGAACTCGCGCAGAACTCGCACTTGTGCGGACACCCGCGACTGGTCTGCACGGTGATGCGATTGTATTTTTCCGGGTTGAGTAAATCGAACCGCGGCATCGGCGCGTCACGCAAATCAAATGAGCCGTGTGCACTGTGCCGGTAAAACGGTTTCAGCGCGCCGTTTTCAAAATCGCGAAGAACCATCGGCCAGAGCGGTTCTCCTTCACCGATCACAACGCTGGTGCAATGTGCTTTCGCTTCTTCAGCCAAAGACGAAACCGTGATTCCACCCATGACGACGGGAATATTCCGCGACATGTAAAACGAGGCGACTTCGTAAGCTTCGAAAATTTGCGCTGTAAACGTGCTAATCGCGACAAGGTCGAAATGCTCTGGCAGAGCAGGGGATTTGCGGAGGTCGTCAATTTCACAGTATTCGATTTTGAAACGATCCGTCGGCGTCATGCCGGCGAGCGTGAGCAAACCCAGGCTGGGCAACGAAGCGATCGTTTTGTTGCGTTCGACGAACCCCGGCAAAGTGAGCCCGAGTTGCGTTAATTCCTCGTTGTGCGCGCGCACACCGCTCATTGCGATAAAGCCAATCGTTTTCATAAACCGTTTGCTGCTAGTGCTGTTGTTGCTGCGTTCGATTCGGAATCTTGAGGGGTGAAGTGCGCACGACTAACGGCGGCGTGTTCAATCCATCCGTTACTGCGCACGAGCGCTCCAACTGTAAAACCACCAGCGATCAACAAACTGAGCACCGGCAAGGCAAAGAGCATCTTCGCTTTAGGAAAGTGCGCCATCACGAGACAACACACGGGCATCGTGAATGCACCTGCAACGAACCCGATCGAGGCAATCGCAGCGAACGAATCGCCGGAGGGCATCGTGCGCGCGGTGAAGTAGAACAACAGGTTCACCATGCCCAAACCGAAAAAAGAAATGTGGCCGAGACGATACAGCCGACGCTTCCAACTCGCGTAACCGCCGAGCCAATGTTCGCGATCAAAACCAAGCCCGAGTCCGAGCCCGGATAAGAACCCGAGCCCGATCCAAACCCACGCCGTAATCAGATTGATATTTGCCACACCGCATTTCTAACTCGTCTTGCATGCGAGTGGTTAATCGATAAAACTCAGCCGTCCATCGATTGGACCGATAATGAACGTCCATCACCTTGAGTTGTTCTATTACGTCGCTCGTCACGGCGGCATCAGCGAAGCCGTGCGCAACATTCCTTACGGCATTCAACAGCCAGCGGTGAGCGGTCAAATTATTCAGCTCGAGGAATTTCTAGGCACGCCATTGTTCCAAAGACGGCCGTTCGCACTGACCCCGGCGGGGAAGGAGCTTTTCGATTACATCGAGCCGTTCTTCAGCAGACTCAACGTCGTCGCGACGAAACTTCAAGGCGGCACGGCGCATCACATCCGGATCGGCGCGTCTGAAATTGTTTTGCGCGATCACTTGCCAGAGCTCGTGCAGAACGTCCGCAAAAAATTTCCCAAGCTGAAAATCACTTTGCGCGAGTCGCACCAACCGCAATTGGAAGCCTGGCTCGAGCGGGGTGAAATTGATCTCGCCGTGACTTTGGTGAATGGCAAAACACCGGCAGGTCTTCATTCCCAAACCTTGGTCAAATTGCCCCTGGTCTTGCTCGTGCCGAAGGAAAGTCCGCTCAAATCCGCCAGTGAATTGTGGAAGCGCGATCGCATTGATGAATCGTTGATCTGTCTCGCGCCCAATGAAATTGTTTGCCGCGAATTTCAGACGCAATTAGCCAAGCTGGGCGTCGACTGGTTCCCGAGCATCGAAGTCAGCTCGCTGAACCTCATCGCCGCTTATGTTAAAAACGGATACGGCATTGGCCTTTCCGTGGAAGTCCCCGGGGTGCCGTTTCCGCCAGAGGTGCGGGCGATTGCGTTGCCCGAGTTTCCGGCTATGACCGTTGGCGCGATGTGGCGCGGCAAAGCAACGCCGCTCGCGCAAGCCTTCGTCGACGAACTCGCCAAACGCGCGAAGCAGTTAAACTGAGCGCTTAGGCAACCCATTTGAATTGACTGCCTTTTCCGCGCGGACTACTGAATACACAATGCGTCGCGCTCTACTTCTCTCCATAGCTCTGCTCACATCAATCACGTCATTCGCCGCGGTTGAACGCGAATTCGTTCCTATTTTCGACGGTAAAACGCTCGATGGTTGGAAGCTGATAAATCGCAACGGGCGCGGTTACGGTGTGAAAGACGGGATAGTTTTTTGCGAGCACGGCGGCGGTGGAAATTTGTTCACCGAAAAGGAATACGAGAACTTCGTGCTGCGTTTTGAGTTTCGACTCGAACCGGACTCTAATAATGGCATCGGAATCCGCGCTCCGTTCGAAAATGACACCGCTTACATGGGCATGGAAATTCAGGTGATCGACGACAACGAGAAAAAATACGGGCCGCTCCAGGCGTGGCAACATCACGGCGCCATCTACAACATCGTCGCGCCCAAAGTTGGATTTCAAAAACCAGTCGGTGAATGGAACCAGGAAGAAATCACCGCCGACGGTCGTCACATCAAAGTCGTCCTCAACGGCCACACCATTGTTGACGCGAATCTCAACGACGTCACCAACGCCGAGACCTTCGCACATCATCCCGGCATGCTCCGTCCGCGCGGGCATATCGGCTTTCTCGGTCACGACGACTACGCCGAGTTCCGCAACCTGCGCGTCAAAGAGCTTCCGGCAAAACACAAAGACAACACGCCGCCCGCTGGCTTCAAAGCGTTGTTCAACGGAAAGAATCTAAACGGTTGGAAAGGGTTCGTCGGCAGCCCGGCGCAAAGAGCGAAAATGTCTGCTGAAGAATTAGCCGCAGCGCAGAAGAAAGCGGACGAGAGCATGAAACAACATTGGCGCGTCGAAGACGGCGCAATCGCGTTCGACGGAAAAGGTAAGAACCTTTGCACGGCCGACGACTACGGCGATTACGAACTTTGGGTTGACTGGAAAATTACCAACGATGGCGACAGCGGCATTTACCTGCGCGGTTGTCCCCAAGTGCAGATTTGGGATCCTGCGAGCAAGAAAGGCAAGCGCGACCATTCAGTCGGTTCAGGCGGCCTCCATAACAACACGAAGAACTCGAACGTCCCATCCAAACGTGAGGACAGGCCGATTGGCGAATGGAACCATTTCCAAATTCTGCTCGTCGGCGATAAAGCGACCGTTTACCTCAACGGCGAAGTGGTGGTGAAC
>JAQGOW010000556.1 GCA_028293405.1 Verrucomicrobiales bacterium | reverse complement strand
AAGTCGGCTCCACAAACAGCGACGTTGCCACGCTCTCAATTGGTTACCCGCCACTGATAATGACGCAGCCGCTTTCGCAGACGAACATTCAAGGGAGCAACGTGGTATTCTCGGTTGATGCGAGCGGCTCGCAGCCGTTGGTGTTTCAATGGTTTTTAAATGGCGCGGCTTTGAGTGACGATGCGCATCGGGTCGGCACGACCAACGCCACGCTTACTATCGCGCCAATTGCGGCGAGCGATGCGGGGACTTATACCGCGACGGCGACCAACGCGTTCGGTGCCGCCACCAGTTCGCCGGCGACCCTGACTGTCCTCACGCCTCCAGCGGTTACCAAGCAGCCGGTTGGGCGTTCTGTCCCGGCGGGATTGCCGACGGCATTCACCGTGGGCGCCACTGGCTCGGCTCCGCTGTCCTATCAATGGCACTTCAATGGCGCGGACATTCCTGGAGCAACCACGACGAGTTACACTGTTGCGTCAGTCACGGCGGATACGCTCGGCTCATACAGCGTCACCGTGACGAACTCGGCGGGAACGACCAATAGCGTGAGTGCGGCGTTGACGTTTGGGCCAGTCGCGGGCTGGGGTTTGAACGGTAACAATGAATGTTTGCCGCCGCCCGGCTTGAGCAATGTTGTGGCGGTCGCGGTGGGCAGCGGCACGAGTTACGCGTTGTTGACCGATGGTTCGCTCGTCAAATGGGGAGTGAACAGAACAGTGAATACCAGCGCGAGCAATCTGGTAGCGATTTCGATGTCTTACAACGATGTCGGCGTTGGTCTGCGAGCGGATGGCACAGTTATTGGCATTAACCGCACCGTTTCGACAGCCTGGACGAACATGATTGGTATCGCCGCTGGACCGTTCAACAGCTATGCGTTGCGAGCGGACGGCACCGTCGTGTCCTCGACCCAGTCCGTTCCCAACGGTTTGGCCCACGTCACTGCTCTGGCGGCCAGCGGGACGCAAGTCGCAGCTTTGATTAATGATGGAACAGTTGTTGTGTGGACTGACGCAGCATCAATATCGCTTCTCCCGCCACCAACGCCCGTGACCAACGCCGTTGCGATTGCTTGCGGTTTTAATGCGAGTTTCGCGGTGAAGTCCGACGGCACCATCATTGGATGGGGTACCAATTCTTTGCTAACGATTCCAGCGGCGGCGACAAATGTGATCGACCTTTCGGTCAGCGCTTATCCAGCGACTGGAAACGGAATCGCCGCTGCCCTGCGTCGTGACGGCACGATGGTGACATGGGGGTTAGCGACGCAACCTCCAACAAACGTTATCAGTCCTTCGTCGATCAGCAACGTCGTCGCAGTGTCTGCGGGTGTGTCTCACGCGCTGGCGTTGATTTCCGATGGCTCTCCACAAATCCTCAGACCCCCTATTGGGATTACTACATATACGGGACGTGACGCAACGTTGCGCGTGCAGGCCACCGGTGCGCCGCAACTTGCCTATCAATGGTACCATGACGGCAACCCCATGACTAATGCGACCAACGCAATGCTGGTGCTTGTGAATGCGCAATCTTCTGACGCGGGCAGTTATCATGTTGTCGTGACCAACCCAATCGGCTCTGTAACAAGCCTGGATGCGCTGGTCCGCGTTACCAACAGCGCACCCTTTACTTTCGGAAAACCTGCGAACGTCACCGCCTACGTCGGGTCCAAAGTAACCCTGGGCTTTCCCATCAACGGCTCCGGTCCAATGAGTCTCCAATGGCGTTTCCATCCTTCTGGCAGCAGCGGGATTTTCACGAATATCCCCGGCGCAACAAACGACGAACTGGTCTTTAATCCGCTGTATGCGACAAATGGAGGTTCCTACAGTCTCCTAGCCAGCAATTCGTTTGGAGTTCTCAACTTAGGATTTTTCCCGTTAACCGTTCGGCAAGTCGTCGCGTGGGGCGACAACACTTACGGCAAGACGAACGTGCCGACTTCGCTGACCAATGCCATCGCAGTTTGCGGCGGCGGTTATTATAACATGTTAGCGCTTCGCGATGACGGCTCACTCGTGATTTGGGGTCTTACAAGCCCGGCTACGCCAGCATTCACGAACCTCACCGAAATCAATGGCGCCAGTAGCGGTGGTTCGGTCTATCTTGGTTTGACTACTAACGGCACCGTCATCGCCGGAGGCGCCAGTTCGGGCTTCTCAAACGCAATCGCGACGCTCTCGAACATCGTCGCAATGGAATCCGACCTGTTCGGTTCGACCTTTTTGAAACCGGACGGGACAATCATTCGCCTCAATGCGTCCGGTGCAACCAATGCGCTCAGCGTCAGTAATGTTGTGGCGCTATCTCCATGGGACGATGGTTTTCAGGCGCTGCGGGCCGACGGCACCGTTTTCAGTTCGGGCAGCGGCGGCCCTGTGCCCGTCGTTACAAATGTGGCTTGCGCTGCTTGGAGTCGATACGCCGGCACATTCCTCAAGCGTGACCAAACCATTGTTGATTTCGGGCATTCCATTACGACAAATACGCCGACCAACAGTTACTTCGCCATCGCTTCGTCCGCTTCCGGCTCTGAACTCGGCGTGCGTGTCGACGGCGGACTTTACTCATGGGGCGGATCTGGCCTGGCAACCAACATACCCGCCGGATTGCCAAAGCTGCGTGTTTTCGATGGTGGTTACAACGGATACATTGCTCTCTGCACCGCGCCGGACTTCCTGCCGGTCTTTCTGCACACGGCGCTCAACACGAGCAACTTTGTGGTGACATCTCGAAATTCCGCCCAGTGGTATGCTCAAGGTGCCGTCACACACGATGGCGTCAGCGCCGCGCGCAGTGCAACGATCGGGCGCAACACAGCTTCGTCAATGCGCACACTGATCACCAACGGCCCGGTTACAGTTGGATTCTGGTGGAAAGTTTCGTCGGAAACGAATCACGATTTTCTGACCGTTTCAGTCGGCGGCGTGCCGCAGGCGTCGATCTCGGGTGAAGTGGATTGGCAACGCGTTACGGTGAATGTGCCCGCTGGACCGCAGATGTTGGTCTGGACGTATTCAAAAGATGCGTCCGGCACGAGCGGGCAGGATGCCGGGTGGGTCGATCAAGTTATCATCGGCGCACAACCGCCTTTCATTCCATCGCAGCCGCAAAGCCAAACGGTTGTGGGCGGCAGCGCGGCTACGTTTGTTGTTGGTGCGACCGGACAGGGTCCGTTGCGCTACACCTGGTATCGGAACAACACGAATCAAATAACCGCGACCGGACAAGGCACAAATTCGATAACACTGTTTGGCGTCAGTCGCTTCAGTTCCGGGTTGTACCGTGTTGTCGTTACGAACACGCTGGGCAGCGTTACGAGCAGCAATGCCGTCTTGACCGTGCGCACGCCGCAGGAGCTGCAAACACCCGAGCTGCAGCCTGACGGCACGTTCCTGTTCACGTCCGGCGATGTGGACAACAAGTCCTTTTCAAGTCAGATGAGCACGACGAATTTTCAGGCACAATACAGTTCGAACCTCGTCGATTGGCTGCAACTCGATACATCACTCTCGATCAGCAACGGCCAAATTCAGTTCATCGACACGGACGCCACCAACGCGCCGCTGCGATTCTATCGTGTGATTGAAGGTTGGTGATGTGCCAGAGTGTAGACGGAACTCGGCGTTGCCAGACTACGCGATAAAGCGCTTCAAAATATTTGTCGTAATCCGCTGCACGCGCGCATCTGGCCCGTGCGGGGTTGTATAAACGGAAGGCCGGATGTAGCCGGGTGGTTCACTCAGACCGTCGACCCACCAACAGGTTGAGGCGTTGAAAACAATGTTACCCTTCGGCCCCGGATACGTCGTCGCGGTATAAACGCCTCCGTTTGGTTTGCCGGGATCTGATTGCGTGTTGCCCGTGGAAACGATTTCCAGTCCCGGAATGTTCGCCGGATCGCCGTGCCATTCCCAGCCCACCAACCCCGGGATGCTGTCGCCCTTCTTCATGTCGGTTCCTTCGAAAATCCAATGGTCCGGCAATGAACACGCCCAATCCGCGCCACCCGTCATTGGTGCTACCGTGCGCGCACCAATCAACTGGTTTGCGTTTGGACTTTTATGCGGCAAGAGGCCCATCGTCGGCAACCGTTTGACGTCGGCTTCGGTGCGCGGTCCGAAGAAGTCAGTGCGCGAGAAAATTCGGTTCGGTGCGCCGGTCCAATTTGGCCTTGGATCAATCCGGCCACAAACGGCGTCGCCGGAGAAGAAGCCAACGTGCAATCCTTTTTGGATAGCCCACTGCAAGTTGTTGTACATTTCGATCGAGTAATACTCGTCGTGGCCGATGGAGATGAACCCCTTGGCGCGCAACAACTCAGTCCGTTGCGAGTGGGTGTCGAGGTTGGAAATGTAGGACACGTCGTAACCGTGCGCTTCCATCCAGAAGACGAACGGAAATTCCCAAAGGAAAAATTCGCCCGAGCCGGTCGAGAGCGGCGCATCCAAAATCTGGCAATACTTGCCGTAAGGCCGATCGAAACTGACTTCGACACCCGGTCCCCAATACCACTCGTTCTTACCATCGTCGTAGAGCGCGAACTGGCTCGGCCAACGGTTGTAGGCCTGCCATGTATTGTCGGAGCATTGAAACAGTAAATCGGTGCGGCGCGAATCGCGCACAATGAAAATAACGTAGCTTTGCCAACCGCCCCGTTCTGCAGTCAGTTTGCCGACGTAAACACCACTGACCCAATCATCGGGAATCGTGATGCGCGTTGCCGGTTCCCATTTGCACTCGCGCACGCGGTTCTTGCCGATCGGCGGATCCGGTTGAACACCGCCGCGGAAAGGCCCAAGCGCCGCCACGTGTCGGGCGCCTGCGCCACCGTAGTAACCCATGCGATAAACATCAATTCGAAACGGCGACGCCGGATTGGTGCTGACGCAAATATCGATGCTGTCGCCCGCGGCCACGCTGGTGCGCGAGCAATAGCCTTCAATCCACGGACAGCGGAATTTCGTTTTTGGGTCGACTGCTGTCTTCTGCAAAAGCCAATCGTGCGTGCCTACCTTTTGGTTTTCGCGAATGATCAATTGCGAGTCGCGTCCCGCCTGTGTCATGCAACCGGCCAATGCCGACGTTGCGCCCACAGCGGCCATCCCTTTGATCGCCTCACGTCGCGAAAATTCTCGGGATTTCGTACGGATCATGGTGAGGATTGTAGAACAGAAACCGGTATGATACGAGCGCCGCTTTTCGGAATGCGGGCTGCGAAGGGGCGTTCGGCGTTCCTCCGCAGCAACGCCAGTTGAACCCCGCCCTTCAGGAGAGTTCGCACGTGAGAATTGCCTCCAGCCTCGTTGCCGGCGAAGGCCCCACCACAAAAGGTTCAATCTGTTGGGCGTTAACAACTCGTGCTTGAATTCATCGGCTAACACCCTCAACATCGCTTCACCCAAAAACAACAGGGTGTTTATGCGAAAATTTTTTCTAAGCGTTTTAGCACTTTCGACCATCATCCTCGCCGGATGCACCTCGATCACCAACCTCACCCCGAGCAAGCTGCCGCGTAACTCGACCGGTTATTATCAGGTCGAAGCCGCCTGGAATAGCCGCCAACGCACCATTCGCGACGAATCGATGAAGCCGCTGGTGCTGGTCGGCAACGAAGTTTACGAAATGCGCCGCGTGCCCCGCGTGGAAAATCGTTGGGAAACGATGATCCCGGTGCCGCCGAGTGTCAGCGCCGTTCGTTACCAGTTCAAGTTTGACTACTACGTGAACGCCATCCCTCGCGCACTGCCCGACAGCAAGACCTCGCCCGAATTTAAGCTGGAAATTATCGAGCGGAAGTAGTGCTTGGAGTGCGGACGCTTGACGACTTTTTCAGAACGCGGCGCAACCCGGCGCGTTTTGGAAAGCCGAATATTTTACGGCAGCTTTCCCGACGCGTTCGATATTGTGTTCGCGACGTGGCCAAGAACACGATTACGGGATCGAACTGGTCGAGCATGATTTACTAATTCCTTAGTCCGAAAACCCTCGCGCCATGGCAAATATTCTTTACGTCCTGATCGGATTAATCGTCGGCGCGGTGCTTGGGTGGGCGATTGGTTTTGTGAAGGGCCGCAAATCGGCGCCTGTCGTGAGCGCGGATAATCGGCTCGAAGAAGACTTGAAGCAACGCCTTGCGCAGCGTGAAAGCGAATTGACGCAAGCGCGACAACAGGTGAACCAAATTTGCGTGGGATTGGCAAAAGCCGAATCGGAACGGGACGCATCACATCTGCTCCTCGAAAAAGCGCAGGCATTGCACGATCGCACTTTGGCGGACGCCAAGTCGGCGCAGGAAAAGGCGCTGGTGGATTTGAAGGAATCGTTCAAGGCGCTGAGCGCGGACGCGTTGAAACAGACGCAGCCGCAATTTCTTGCGCTCGCAAATGAGACGCTCGCGAAGTTCCAGGAAACGGCCAAAGGTGATTTGGGCAAACGACAGGAGGCAATCGCCGCTTTGGTCCAGCCCCTCAAGGAACAACTCGAGTCCTACCAGCGTCGCTTGCAACAGAGTGAGACCTCGCAGGCCAGCACGCTTGGTGAAGTGAAGAAGCAGTTGGAGAGCCTCGCGCAAAATTCCCAGACGCTTTCCAGTGAAACGTTGCAGTTGCGCAAGGTGCTCAGTTCGAATCAGGCGCGCGGTCGCTGGGGTGAAGAAACGTTGCGCAACGTTGTCGAGGCTGCCGGCATGAGCGCACATTGCGATTTCACGGAGCAGGATCAATCAGGTGATTCGAAACCCGACCTGACCATTCGCCTGCCCGGTAATCGGATCATCATCGTTGATGCCAAGGTGCCCGACCTCGATTTTCTCAACGCGATCGATGTGGCCGATGAAGTAAAACGCAATGAGGCGTTGTCGGCGCACGCTACCAAGTTGAAGGCGACAATCAAAGCGCTCGCTGACCGTGATTACCCGCGGCAATTCTCGAATGCGCTCGATTACGTCGTCCTGTTTCTGCCTGCGGAATCGCTGTTCAGCGCGGCGCTCGAAGCCGACCGCGACCTCATCGTGTGGGCGGCGAAAAAGCAAATTATGCTGGCAACACCAGCTTCGCTCATTGCGCTCCTGCGTGCCGTCAGCATGAGCTGGCAGCAACATGCGCAAACCGAAAATGCGCGCGAGATCGCGACGAGCGCGCAGGAATTGTTCGAGCGCATGGTGGTGTTCAGTAAACATTTTGAAAAGATTCGTGGCGGTTTGGAACAGGCATCCAAAGCGTATAACGATGCGGTGGGCAGTTACGAAACGCGTGTCCGGCCAAGCGGGGTGAAATTGTTGAAGCTTGGTGGTGGGGATGTGAGTGCGAGAGCGTTGGCGGAAGGTCAGCCGGTCGAGCCGATGTTGCGGTTGCCGCCCAGTTGAGCGCGGGTAATGAAAAGCGCAACGCCCCTTGCATCATCGGTGAGTACGCGTAGCTTTGCCAAAAGGGAAGGGAGTCATCATGGCTACGAACAAGAAAAACAAATCCAAACAAACCGCGAAAACCATGGGCATGCAACGCGGTGGCGGACAACAATCCGGCGGCTTGCGCATGCGTGCGCAAAGCGGTGTCGCTGGTGGGAAAAAGAAAAACCAAAGTCGCGAAATCAAAGCGCGGAGGTGATCTGTATTTTATATTTACCAAAACACCAACGCCACAAGAAAATCACAGACGCACAGAGACACAGAGGGAGACCGGAAAACAGGGCCGTTAATCGTCTCCTCTCTGTGCCTCTGTGTCTCTGTGGTAAAAAACTGGCTTAATAATCCGTGTTTAATCTGTGTTTCATCAGTGGCTAAGATTGCTTCGCCTTTTTCACCGCCCGCCACCATCTGAACATCGGGACAACCCAGACTAGGTTCAGCAACGGCAAATATTTCAGTGTCGCATAGCCGAGCCGAAAGAAGGGTTGGGCGAGGATGAACTGCTTCGCAGCTTCATTGTTGGATTGCAACGCTTCGGCATAGCCGCCCACTGCATAATCGTGAGCGAGAGCGACACCTCCCGAGGCTGCTTTCCAGGCAATCGCAGCGGCGGAGAATGAGAACCATCCAGCGCCGATGGAACCGAAAGCAAAATAGCCGAGCGCAAATCCGCCCAGGGCCAGCCCGCCAATTGCACAGCCGCCGAAGGGCAAGAGCCCAATAGCGCACCCGCCGATGCTAACTGGCGCGATCGCCACGCCGCCGAAAGCGAAGAGCCCGCCGATAGCGCAGTCGCCAATTGCGATCCACGCTTTGACGGTTTTTCTTTGCGCAGTCATGCCGCCGCCGATGCGGATGTGATAAAGCGGCAAGCCAAGGAACCGATGTGCGCAGAGATATTCGCGATAGGGTCTGGCCTTGTAGGGCAGGCCTTCGGCCTCGAGCACTTTCAGCATGCGCGCGCGGCGTTTCCATTGCGTGATGGAGAGATAGCCAAATGTCACCAGCCAAATCGCGCCGACGCTCAGAAGTAAGGTCGCGAACAAACCTTTGCGAATGGCATTGAGTTCCTGGGCGAAGACCATGATCAAAAACATCGGGATGCCGGTGCCGAGCGCGAAGATCAGGATGGTCTTGTAGGAACGTTTCACGAAGACCCGTTCGGCTTCCGATTGCGAGGCCTCGATGGCCAACCGATATCCCATCCACGTGCCGAACACGGCCATGAACGGCGTCAGGAGTGCGCCCAACAAACCCGTGGCAGCGGCGGCTTTGGCGGAGGAACTGCCCTTCGCTGCGCCGGCAGCCATCGTCGCGGCTTTTGCAGAAATGGTCATCGACACAGGCAAGGAAGCCACAACGGCAATGGTAAAAGCCTTTCCCGGCACGCTTCGAGTCAATGCACCTTCGACAAACGCGGTGACTTGTTCCTGAAGTAATTTGCGACCGCGCGAGAGACGTTGTTTCGCGTTGTCCTCGGAGATTTCCAACGCTGCCGCCACGCGCTCGACCGATTGACCTTCGCGATAAAATAAAATCAACGGTGCACGATACAGTGGCGGGACCGATTCGAGGGAACGCCACAAGAGCGCTTCTTCTTCTTTGCTGATGGCTTCGTCAACCGGCGCTTTTTGCTGCGCGCTCGGTTCGTCGATGTCTTCGAGTTGGGCCGCTTGGTAAACCGGTTCGCGACCTTGTTTGCGGAAGTTATTGTTGATGATGTTGCGCGCAATCGCGCAGAGCCACGACCGGAGCTTGGCCGGTTCCCGCAAGGCGTTGAGTTGTTTCCACGCCGCCAGAAATGTTTCCTGGGCGAGATCTTCGCTTTGCGCGAGGCTGCCGGTGGCGGAGTAAGCGAGGGAACAGACGAGAGATTGGTAGCGCGCGACGATTTCGCCGAAAGCATGGCGATCGCCCGCAAGGCTGCGTGCGACCAATTCAGAATCGTTGCCTTGCGCCGATGCGCTCATCGTGGCGGTCATCATATACGCATAAGTGGGCCGTTTGAAGAAAAGGTGACAAAGAATGTTAACCAATGCACCGGGGTTGGTTAAACCCCGGGCCAAAGAACCACGCGAAGCGTCTTGGACTGCGCGAGTCCTCTGGCGCTTTGGACCTGTAGTTGTTTAGACCGCGTAATACTTCGCCACCTTGCGCACCGCCATCGCCACGTCGCGAATGTAATCCTCCGTCATGCCCTCGTGAATCTGCGTGTGCGAGCACGTCTCCAGAATGCTTTGCGCTTCAGGCAGCATCACTTGGGAATAATCCATTTTCGTCATCCCCATTTCTTTAATCGGCCAACGACCGGCAAAAAAACCGTGCTCTTTGAACACCGGCATCTGATGCAACAACGTCGGGATATAACCATTGCTGAAAGCCGCGCCTTCCGCTGCCAGCGCCTTCACAAATTGCGCACGCGTGCAGCGCAACTTCTTCGGATCCATGCGCAACATATAATGCCAATACGTGCAACGATTCTCCGGGTGCACCTCGGGAGTCGTGATGCCCTCGACCCCACGTAATTCTTGCGTCAATAAATTACCTAACACCGCACGTGTGCTCGCAATGCCTTCCAGCCGTTCCATCTGCGCCGCGGCAAACCCTGCTTGCAACTCGCTCATCCGGTAATTCGTCGCCAATCGATCTGCTTGGAACCCCGGCAAACCGCGGTCGCCGCCTTTGTCGCCAAAGCGATGCAACAACGGCCCAAACTTTTCATCATTCGATGCCACCATCCCGCCGTCACCACAAGTGATGTGCTTGGAAGTCTGCAGCGAAAAACACGCAATATGTCCGGTAGTGCCGACCGATTCGCCGCGATATTTCGCGCCCCACGCCTGCGCGCAATCCTCAATGAGCACCAGCTTGTGCTTATCAGCCAGCGCTTTTAGTTCCGCGATCTGCGACGGATTGCCCCCGAGATGCACTGCGATAATCGCTTTCGTGCGCGGCGTGATCAACGGTTCAATCGTGCGCGCGCTCACTTGATACGTGTGCGGTTCGAGGTCGGCAAAAACCGGCACCGCCTGTTGAAACAAAATGCCGATGACCGTTCCAATATCCGTGAAGGACGTCGTAATCACTTCATCACCGGGCGCAATGCCCGCCGTGGCCACCGCGATGTGCAACGCCGCCGTTCCCGATGAACACACCATCACATGTTTCAACGGCACATGTTCCTGAAACCGTTTCGTCAACAACGTCGTCTG
>JAQGOW010000520.1 GCA_028293405.1 Verrucomicrobiales bacterium | reverse complement strand
GAGTCACGAGGTGAACCTTTTTTCCCTGCCTGGCCGCCTGATAGAGCAACAGCAGCACGTCCCGGTTTACTTCGCCTCGGCAAATCAGCGTATCATCGAAATCCAAGTAAATGGTGTCATATTCAACGCCGAGTCGGAACCGGTTAAACAGCGCGCGGTCCACCTCGATTGGGAAGTCGTTTTGGAGAAGCTCGACGTCCAAGTCCATCGCGTCGTAGACACTGAGCAGAGGGAGATTCACTCCCTGGTGCCGATACAAGCACATCGTCCCGGCAGCGCGCGTGGAGACCTCCATTAATTTGAGTTTTCCGTTCGACGCGCGTTTGACTTGAAAGAACCATAGACCACGGAACCGCAAACGGCGGTTTATTTCTGCGGCAATGTCGCCGACTTCCGCTGTGAGCGGCACGGCCTTGGAATGAACACTAATTCCGTAAAAAATCCGGCTTCTCTCGCGCGGCCCAATGAACCGCAACTTGCCGTGCCGATCAGTGAAGCAGTCGACAGTAAATTCCTCGCCCGGCAGGTATTCGACCAGCAACAAATCCAGGTCTCCAGCGAGAGCGCGCACAGCCTCCTCCGCGGTATGGATGATTTGCGTATTCCGACCGCCCTCCCCCACGTTCGGCTTGGCGAAAACTGGAAACACATCCACGGTTGAGGCATCCGAATAAGTACGCGGGGCAAAGGAGCAGTCGGCGAAGCATTCGTGAATACGCCGTTTCTCGCGACAAATCCTGGCCGTCTCTTCGTCAGCCATGACAACGCGGCAGGCAATTTCGCTTCGGTGGTTTGCAAAAAATTGAGCAACGGTGTCGTGTGTCGGAAATACCACGTCGATGCGGCAGCGCTCGATGATTCCATTCAAGGCAGGAAGGAAATTAGGATCCTGAATATACGGGACCTTACCAATATAATTGCGATAGACATATTGGCCGTGATCGTCCTGACCCGAGGCGCCCCAAACCTCAATGTTAACGCAATGTGCCAGCGCATCGTGCAGCTCCAAAGCGTTCGCTGCACCACATGGGAAAATTAAAATGCGAATAGGATTCATTCCGGATTTAGGCACATTTCTTGTGCGTCTGCTTTTCTATATTCTGAATCATTGTCATCTGACGGCGCGTCAAAACTCACCAGCACGATAGGCGGGAAAGTAATCGGGAGTCGTCACATTAGCCAAGCGGTTGACTTCCTCATAACGGGCAAGATCATAAATCCGTCCGCAAAAGTATTTCGTTCGCACCGCCGGCGTCCAACCGCGCTTGAAACGGGTCAGCCCATCATTGGCATCGTCACTAGTGCCAGCCCCGGCACCCAAGTCCATGGTACGGACCTTTCCATCCAATTGCTCGCCGAAAATACGGATTGCCTCCCAATATAAAGCGTAAGCGGCTCCCACTTCGTAACCTTCATTCGTAAATGCCGCCAGATGGCTATAGGCCACACCCGAATCCAAGAACCACAAATGGGCGCCTACGACCTGATCACCCTGTAATGCCCGGAACATGACCAACCCGGGAACCTGAAATTGGATCGCAAAACTCTGGCTGGAAAATGCCTTAATGCCCGCCAATGCGTGGCGTTGAATAAGATTCGAATACAAACCAATCCATTCCTCCAAGTGTGCCGATGGATCGGTCGCCATCTCCACGCGCAATGTTTTTAACGCTTTTTGCGCATAATATCGGTGATGTTTATTGATGTCTTTCGTCGGATGCTGACTCAGATCGACTATAAAATGTTTTTTGAAAGGCTTTACGATTTGAAACATGCCGTGCAGGTCCTCGGGTGCGAGCGGGGCGAATGGATCCAAGACGACAGCCAACGTCAGCAGCTTTGGCGCAAGAGATTCGAGATCCTCGCGCAAATGAGTCCAGTCATTACACGTCAAAATCGGGTAACAGCTCATTCCATCGTGATACGACGTATAACGAACAGGTCGCTGTAAAATCCAGCCACCCGACGCGGGCAATTGAAGCGGTTGACCGAACTCCGAAAGCGAACATGCGTAAAGCGGATGAGAGTAACCGATCACTGCCCAACCTCCTGAATAACATCTACGATCCGTTTCAGGTCAACGCGATCGTAGCGCTGGTCGCAAGGCAACGTGAGGATGCGCGCACTCAGATCGTGGCTGTCCACAAAATCCGGCGGAACAAAACCTTTAAGCGCCCAATGAATTGGCGGGAAAATGTTGCGCGCAAACAGAGCGGTGCGCACCGCGTCACGATTCTTAAAGAAAGCCGGGAACCCGAGTGGCGTCATGCCTGGTTGCAACTTTGGAAAAAGAGCGAAGCGGCTGAGCGCCGTCGCAAGGTACCGGTAATTTTTGCGGCGCAAGTGCGCCACCTGCTGCCAGTCGATGGCGCAGCGCAGTATCAGTTGACTTACTTCACTCATCACACAGGGTTGAACCGGTGCCGCAGCTTCCGATTCTTGATAAAGTTGGTACCAACTGCGGTCCTGGCCCGCGTCATTCAGATCGAATTCGGCGCGACGGACGCACGCGGTGAACGCACTATGTCGCCATGACGAACTTGGCTGACGTAGCTTAATGTCTGTAAGTTTTTGGTTTCCTCGCGCCAGCAATATCCCCCCGTCGGGCACTCCCACGAACTTCCGAGGGCTGGACACTACGTAGTCGGCTGACTCGCTGAACTTCTCATTGAGTAGCGCCTGACTGGCATCCTCCACAACCCAAGCCCCCCGGGCTTTCGCTTTGTGTCCGCACTGGTCCCAAAATCGGAACCCGAAGTAATCGATAAAAACAACCAGGTCACCCGCACCCACATTTTCCAACCACATATGGTCGCTTACCCGAAAATCCGCGCCGACCGCGTAAAACCGCACCCGCTTGCCAAAACAATCGAGCATAACGGGACACAGGTATGAAGGCAGCCAGACCTGTTTCGGGCACAACCTCTCTGCCAGCACCTTCAACGCCCCTCGCGCGGTGGCGAGTTTCAAGTGATTGCCTCTGAGAATTGCCGGCGCCGTTGATTCACCTGCGCTAATGGATCGACCTCCAAGTTGAAGACCGAACATGCCACCGATGATTGTATGGGACTTCGAGGTCACGAGGATTTCGCGGGATGTTTCAGGGTGCGCAGTTACTCGAGGATTTGACTAAGCTCTTTTGAGCTCCCTCTGTCCTCAGTGGGAGACCAATCATCGGAACTCGGACGACGTTTGTCAGAGGTATGTTCCACTTTAGAGAGAAATCTACTGTCATTCATTCGGATTGCCCTCGCAGGAACTCCATATGCAACCACTCCCGAAGTAATATCTCTTGTGACTACTGCCCCAGCACCAATGATTACTCCCTCGCCAACTTTAATTCTGTCGATCAGCGTCGCACCGATTGCCACCCATGTACCTTTTCCGATAACGACGTTCCCACCCATTCGGGCTCCGGGCCCAATGTGGGCGCCGTCGTGAATGACGCATTCATGGGCGACAGTGGCGGATGTATTGACGATTACCTGGGCCCCGATGTGCGCGCCGGGATTGACGACAGCGCCAGCGGCGATAACGGTTCCATCGCCAATTTCGACGTCGCTGGCAACAATTGCGCTGGGGTGGATTGCGGTCGCAAAGTGAAAACCATGTGCTTGAGCCGCCGCTGCCAATTCCAGCCGCACTTCGCAGTTTCCCACAGCTATGATCATATAGTGAA
>JAQGOW010000161.1 GCA_028293405.1 Verrucomicrobiales bacterium | reverse complement strand
CCCGCGTCTCTCAAGCGTTAAGCCGTTCCATTCGCGTCCTGCGACGGTTGTCGCCACAAACCGAAATCGTTGTGTGCGACGCGCTTGAACATCCGACTATTGAAGAGAAGGCGTCGGAGGTTGCGAGGCCTGAGTTGTTGCGGCAGTTGCACGAAGATTTGAAATTGCGGCTGCATCGACGTCACGTCGTGCTGGACCTCATTACCGGTCGCATCGATCAAGAGCACGAATTGTGGAACTGGCTGCAAAAGCACGGCTTATCGCAATTCGATCTGCGCTGGTTTATGCAGAACCCGGTTTCGGTGGATGTGCTCGGGTTGGATTATTATTCTCATTCGGAAACCGAACTCTACCCCTGCTCCAGCAATCACTTTCGTCAACGCATCCCGACTAAGCTGTCGGGTCTTTACACAACAGTTCGCGATTATTGGGAACGTTATCACATTCCGCTGATGCTCACGGAAACGAGCTATTACGGCGATGATCCCGAGCGTCTGCAATGGCTGGATGAAACCGTCTGCGACGTGCGACGGCTGCGTTCAGAGGGCATTCCCATCATCGGCTATACCTGGTGGCCGCTCGTCGATCACGTCGATTGGGACGGCGCGATGCTTCACCAGATTGGAAGAATTCACAACGTCGGCATGTATCGATTGCAACGGGAGCCCAACGAGGAACTGACCCGTCACGCGACCGGGCTGACTCAACAGTACAAAAATCTTATGGCGAGAGGTAATGAAGGGGTAGGAGAAATCAAACGTGACGCCGCACGGCGGCCGATCGAAGGCAAGCATCGCAAAGCGGGAACGAGGACGGCGGCGGGTTCGAGTGTCAATTTGCTCAATCGAATGGATTTTCCCATCGTGGTGCATTGCCACATGCGCTGGGACGGTGTTTGGCAACGGCCACAACAGTTCCTGTCGCGGTTGTCCAAAAATCACAGGGTGTTGTTTGTCGAAGGGCCGACGGTGCTCGACCAGGAATTTATCCCGCGCGCAGAAATTCACACCGTCGAGGACTATCCGAACGTTCTGGTCATGCAGACGTTCTTTCCGGCGTCACGTTTTGCGGACGGTGCGTGGGTCGATCATGAGCGTTTGCGTTTGTTCAATGAAGCGAATCATCACGAACTCAGCAACTGTTTCACGAATGCGGTGCATTGGTTTTACGACCCGATGGCAGCTCCCTGCTTCATTGGAAACATTCACGCAAGCGCCGTTGTTTATGACTGCATGGATGAGCTGTCCCAATTCAAGTTCGCACCGCCCGAGCTGCGAACGCGCGAGAAGTTTTTGTTAAACCACGCGGACGTGGTGTTCACCGGCGGCTACAAAATGTTGCAATCCAAGTCGCGGCACAATTCCAACGCCCATTTCTACGGCTGCGGCGTGGAGGTGGCGCACTTCAGCAAAGCGCGGGACTTGGCTACCCAGGTCCCAAATGACTTGGATTTCGTGCAGCGGCCGGTCCTCGGTTATTTCGGCGTGATTGATGAGCGTCTCGATTACGAACTCATCGCCAAACTCGCCGAGGCCAATCCGCATTGGAGCGTGGTGATGATCGGGCCAGTGGTGAAGGTCGATCCAAATTCACTGCCAGTGCGCGGGAATCTTTACTGGCTTGGACGTCGCGAATACGCGCAACTGCCGGACTATACCAAAGCGTTCAACGTTTGTTTGATGCCGTTCGCGATGAATGAAGCGACGGAGTTCATCAATCCGACGAAAGCTTTGGAATACATGGCCACCGGCCGGCCGATCGTTTCGACGCCCGTGCCCGATGTGGTTACGAATTTTAGTAAAGTCGTCAAAGTCGCCACTGCGCATGACGAATTTATCGAGCTTTGCCGTCAAGCGGTCCAGGAGCGCCACGATTTCAATGTGGAAGGCGGACTCGAGATGGCTGAGCAAAATGGGTGGGACGTGATCGTGGGCAAACTGGAGAGCCACATTCGCGACGTCTTTGGACGCAAACAATCCCCGGCGAATCTCCCGGACCAAACAACCATGGCATTTTCAAATGTTTGATTATCTAATAGTCGGAGCGGGTTTCGCAGGCAGCACTTTGGCAGAGCGCTTGGCTTGCGGAATGGGGAAACGCGTGCTGCTGGTGGACAAGCGCATGCACATCGGCGGCAACGCATACGATTGTTACGATGAGGCAGGCGTGCTGATTCACAAATACGGGCCGCATATTTTTCACACGAATTCAAAACAGGTGTTCGATTACCTGTCGCGGTTTACGAAATGGCGACAGTACCAGCATCACGTTCTCGCCAGTGTAGACGGGTTGTTGGTGCCGATGCCGATTAACGTCGACACAATCAACATGCTCTACGGACTGAAACTCAGTTCGTTGGAGATGGAAGGTTTCTTGGAATCCGTCGCCGAACCGCGCGAGCAGATCAAAACTTCAGAAGACGTCGTCATCAGCCGCGTTGGTAAGGAACTTTACGAGAAGTTCTTCAAAAACTACACGCGCAAGCAATGGGGCCTTGACCCGTCCGAACTGGATGCCTCTGTGACGGCTCGCGTTCCGACGCGCACGAACCGCGACACGCGCTACTTCACCGATCAATACCAGGCGATGCCGTTGCACGGGTTCACGCGCATGTTCGAAAACATGCTCTCGCACGAGAACATCACGATCATGCTCAATACGGATTACAAGGAGATCAAAGATCACATTCCGTATAAGCAGATGATCTACACGGGACCGATTGACGAATTCTTCGACAATCGTTTCGGACGATTGCCCTATCGGTCCTTGCAGTTTCAGTTCGAGACGCACGACACGGACGTGTTCCAAGCTGGCGCCGTCATTAACTATCCGAATGATTACGCCTACACGCGTTGCACTGAGTTCAAGTACTTGACCGGGCAGGTGCATCCGAAGACCACGGTGGTCTACGAACATTCGCAAGCCGAAGGCGATCCTTACTATCCGGTACCGCGTCCTGAAAATGCGGATTTGTATCGGCAATACCAAGCCTTGGCGGCAAGCGAGGCGTCGAACGTTGTCTTCGCCGGCCGGCTTGCAACCTACAAGTATTACAACATGGACCAGGTCGTCGCCCAGGCGCTGACGGTCTATTCAAAGTTGACGTCCGCTACCAACGGGCACGTCATCGGAGTGGGAAATGGCAACGGTAACGGACTCGCTCACGCAATGAGCAACGGGAACGGCAATGGACACGGGCATTCAAGTAGCAAAGGCTCGATTCACGTCCTGAAGCGCGGGACGAAAACAGAAATAATTAGATAAACTGGAGCTCAGCGTTACGTTCCCCCACAAGGACGTAAACCAAACTTCAACTCAAATTCCAGTATGCACAAAGCAAGGGTCATCATCGATCCGGACTTTCATATCGGTCTCATAGACCCAAACATCTATGGTGCCTTCGTCGAACACCTCGGACGTTGCGTTTACTCTGGAATTTTTGAACCGGACCATCCCACCGCCGATGACATGGGATTTCGCCAGGACGTCATGGAGATGGTTCGTGAGCTTCAGATTCCGCTTTTCCGATATCCCGGCGGCAACTTTGTCTCCGGTTACAATTGGGAAGACGGCGTGGGCCCGAAGGACAAAAGACCGCGACGGTTAGACCTGGCCTGGAAGGTCGTCGAAACCAATCAATTCGGCACGAACGAATTCGTCGAATGGGTGCGACGCGTCGGCGGCGACATCCTGATGACGGTTAATCTAGGCACGCGCGGAATTGATGCCGCGCGACAATATCTCGAATATTGCAATCATCCCGGAGGTACGGCTCTAAGCGATTTGCGCATTTCACACGGCGCGAAAAAACCGCACAACATCAAACATTGGTGCCTCGGAAACGAAATGGACGGGCCGTGGCAAGTGGGTCACAAGACTGCCGAACAATACGGTCGCCTCGCGCGCGAAACTGCGCAAGCCATGCGCTGGGTGGATCCAAACTGCCAATTCGTTGCCTGCGGCAGTTCCTATCGTGCAATGCCCACGTTTGCGGCATGGGAAGACACTGTGTTGGCCGACTGTTACGATTACGTCGAATACATTTCCTTGCACACTTACTACGGGAATCAGACGAACGACCTCGGCACGTTTCTCGCGCGGTCCATCGACATGGACTTGTTTATCAAGGCGGTCATCGCCACGTGCGACCATGCCAAGGCACGCGCGCGCGCCAAGAAGACGCTCTACCTGTGCTTCGACGAATGGAACGTTTGGTATCACTCGATGGAAGCAGACAAAAAAATTCCCATGTGGGAAATCGCGCCGCATCAGCTGGAGGATATTTATAACTTGGAAGATGCATTGCTGGTTGGCTCGATGCTCATGTCGCTCCAACGCCATGCTGACCGCGTAAAGATTGGCTGCCTCGCACAGCTTTGTAACGTCATCGCGCCGATTATGACTGTGCCCGGCGGCAAGGCCTGGCGTCAGACGATCTTCTACCCCTTTTATCACGCGTCACGTTTTGGCCGCGGGATGGCGCTGAACGTAGAGATCTGTTCACCGAAATACCCGAACAAAGAATTCGATGAAGTGCCGTTCCTGGACGCGATGGCCACGCACGATCAGGAAAAAGAAACCATTACGATCTTCTGCGTCAACCGCGACCAGAACGACGCGCTCCAAGTCGACGTCGACTTGAATGGCCTGAAAGACGGCTATCGCTTGCTCGAGCACATCGTCCTTGAAAGCAAGGATACGAAGGCAACCAACACCGCCGACAATCCCGAACGTGTTAAACCGCACAATCGGGGCAACGCGAAGCTGACGAAAGATAAGGTAAGTGCTGTTTTGCCGCGTCTGTCGTGGAATGTGATTCGGTTAGGGAAGCAGCCGGCCGCGCCGACCAATAGGAAGTAGTATTCAGTGTTCAGTATCCAGAGTTCGGGAATGTTCCGCGGGCGTTTGATGCCTCTTCACTGAAAAATGAACACTAAAAACTTCCTACCACTGCTCCAATTTCTCCTCCCGCAATCGCGGCGCTGCCTCCACGCGTGGTCGCTCACCGGTGACGATGATTTGTTCTGCTTCGTTGTGCTCGAGAAGCGCGCGTACTGTTTTTGATTTCTCCTCGTCAGCGTTGACGGTGAGCAACACTTCTCCATTGCGGAGACGTTCTTCAAGATTCTCGGCTTGCTCACTGGCCAAGCCCAGGCCGGTCAGGCCGCGGGCGATTGCCCCTTTGTGACTGCCGGATGCGGCTTGACCAACCGCCGTCGCGAGAAGGCCGTTACCAATGAAAGCACCAACTCCGGAGATGACGATCGATTCGACTTGCGGCAACCAGCCAACCGCGCTGTCGGTTGTCACAGCCCCCGTGACTCCGCGAACGACCGCCCGAGTTTTGTCGGCAAGCAGCAGAGAAATCTGGTCATCGCTCAGGCCAGCGACGTGAAGTTCTTCCAGAATTGACTCAGCTTTATACTCCGAAGTTGCGATACAGAAAACTGTCTTCGTCATATCTCCTCCTGGGCGTGCCTCATGAACCCAATCGCCTCACTATTACTCTCACCTCGCATCGTTGCTCTGTCCAAAAACAATTCAGCCCCGGTCTTTCGAACCGGGGCTGATGACCTTTTTCGATTACTCTGCTTTCAAGACACCTAATTTTATTTATTTTCGTCGGACTTCACTTGCAGGTTGTCGATGACGTTACCGCTGCCGGCGAGTTCTTCAGCCTTGGAAACGATCTGTTGTTTTTCGGCTTCACTCTTCACGGTGCCGTTCAAAGCAACTTTGCCGTTCTGATCCTGGACCGTCACGTTGCTCGAGATAGGGCTTAAGGTCGTGTCGGATTTCAGAGTCGAACGAACCTTCTCGCTCGAACCTTGATCGGAAGTGCTGCTGCTTTGGGTCGTGGTGGAGCTTTGATCCGGGCTGCTCGGAGTGCTGCTCTGCGCTGAAGTGGACGATTTGTCAGAGCTCGTGCTAGTGGAGCTTGATTGATTGCCCGACTGAGTTCCGCTCGTGCTGTTGTCCGAGCTGCTGCTTGAAGGGGCGGCACCGGCTGCTTCCTGTGTGGCCGAACCCGGTTGGGATTGGCTGCTCTTGGATTCAGTGGAGGATTGCGCACCCGAGGTGCTGGACTGCGTTCCAGAGGATTGATCCGCGGTCGGCGTGCTGGACTGCGATGACGACGATTGGCCCGCACCAGCCGGCTCTCTTATTGCGTCGGTCTGTTGTTCGGCACCCTTTTTCGCATCGCCACTGGATTGCAAACCGCTGCTGCCGCTCGATGACGAACCTTGATCGCTGGAGCTGCTGGACGAACTCGGTTGTGCACCGTCCGCGCCCTGACTGCCTTGAGCGTTCGAACCGGAAGGCTCCGCGACAGGTTGCTGATTTTGATTCTGGTTCTGGTCAGTGCTCGATCCCTGACTTTGGATGCTGCCCTGAGCTCCTTGAGTCGAGTTCTGCTGATCGCTGCTGCTGCCGCTCTGGTAAGTTCCAGAACTGCCCGACGTGCTCGAACCTTGATTGCTTCCGCTGCTCGACGAACCCTGGCTGTTCACGTCGCGACTGGAACCATGTTGATGATGCATATGATGGGCGTCATTTTGGTTCCAATTGCCTTGACCACTGCCCTGCCAATAAGGAGAGACATGGTAGAAGTTGTAGACGTCAGTAACGAACGTTTGATTCTGCGGTTGCGGCCAATTATTCGGTTGGAAGCTCGGCGCATTGCGCAGTTGGTTAGCGTCCATGTTCACCGAGAGCACATGTTGATCAGCTCCAGCTTGAGTGAATGCTGCCGGCGGAATTGCCAGATATTTACCACCGAAATCTGCGCTCGTTGGAACGACCACAGCATACGCCACGCGCCCCGAATTCATGTCGAGCACGACGTCGCGGATTTCACCAAGATCCTGTCCGTTTCCGGCGCGGATGTGCATGCCCACCAGATCGGTCGAGCGATACAGATGCATTCCAGATGAAGCACCGGCCGATTCGCTGATGATTCCAGAACTTGAACCGCTGGACATTGAACTCGAGCTAGAGGAGCCCATGCTGCTACCCGTACTCGGACTCACCGAATACCAACTACCGGAACTTGGTTGCGATTGTGAACCGCTGCTATAGGCGTAGTTGTTATAGCTCGCACCGGCGTCGGCAGGATATTGCGCATAAAAGCGATCGCCCGGGACGTTGTTCCAATAATGTTCGTCAGTCGCGCGGGCAGAGCCTTTACCAGCTTGATAACGGTGAAGGATGCAATCGGCCTGGCAATCTTGTTCGCGACCAGTGACCATGCGCGGGCCTGCCGGTTGTCCGCCAGCAGCTTCGGAGAATCCGCGTTGTTGGAAATTCCCGCTTTGATGACTGTTGCCGCCCTTCCAGTTCGAACCACTTTGATAGCTTGGGCTGCTTTGATAAGCAGTGCTGCTGCTGCTCTGCCATTGAGGCGAGCTCATTCCAACCTGTCCACCTTGCGAGGATTGCCCCCAGTAGCTGTAAGTCTGGTTCATCCAGTTTTGGTCATTCACGTTTGAATAGCTGAACGCCGGAGCGGAGGCCAACCGTGAACGATCAACGTTGAGAACGATACGGTCGCCCTCGGAGCGGCAGGAGTTACCGGGCACCGCAATTTGGCGTCCGCGGCTATCGATAACGAGAAATGCGAGGCGGCCGCTGCTTAAATCGATTAAGGCGTCACGGACGGTGCCGACATGTTTCCCAGAGGAGTCGAAGCAGCGTTCGCCAATCAAATTACTGGTGCGCGTCACAGGTGCGCCCATCGACATACGGGCCGAGGCGTCTGCCCCTGCCGGTTCGGTGATGACCAGTTGGCGATCCGATTCAATGTTACTGGCGGACTGTTTGTCGCCCGCCTGTGTCGATAAAACCGCTCCGGATGCACAGAGCGAGACCAAGGAGAACTTAAGAATGTTTTTCATGCAAAAAACTAAGCGCGAAGCAAAACGCGACAATGCGGGTCTGTGCCGTTTATTTTATCGGGGAAGTTGGCAGCAACTATCAGGTTGCGAATTTTTGTTGTCAGCAATTCTCCCGTTGTCGCGAAGTGAAATTTGGACCGCCTCGTTACCTCGCCGGCTACAAAATAAAAAGCGCCCGTCACTTTCATGACGGGCGCCCAAACAGAACACTTTGTTTGTTATGGCAACTGTCTAACCAAGGCTCTCGCTCTGGACCCATTGAATCGCGTGATGCACGAGTTCAGTGGCATTTTTCAAGCCGAGCTTTTCCTTGATGTGGGCACGATGGGACTCAATCGTTTTGACACTGAGATGTAATTTCTCAGCGATCGGACGGGTGCCGTGGCCCTGGCCGATTAGGCCGAAGACTTCGAGCTCGCGGTCGCTCAGTTCTTCGATCGGAGAACCGCTCAGAGAAGCGCGACCGCCTACCAATGTGTTCAACATGCGGTTGCCGAGACGTTCGCTGAGGTAAACTTCACCATTTTGGATTTTGCGGATGGCGACGAGCACGCGCTCGGTCGCTTCCTGTTTCATGATATAACCGGCGGCACCGGCGCGAAGGGCGCGCTGGGCGTAGACGGCTTCATCATGCATCGAGAGAACCAGCACCAATAATTTGGGCCAACGCACCTTGATGTTTTTTAGAAGTTCAATGCCGCTGGTGCCGCCGAGGGAGATGTCGATGACGG
>JAQGOW010000503.1 GCA_028293405.1 Verrucomicrobiales bacterium | reverse complement strand
CCGCGCCGTCAGCGTATTCCGCGGTTAACTCCGATCACACCGATGCGCCGTACTGCCTCCGGCACCAAACGGCAGCTACCGGCAGTCAACGGCACCAAAACAGAAAACCGCACCTCTCCGCGGTGCGCTGCCGACGTTCTGCCTGGAGCTATCCGCATTTCGTTGCGGAGCACAAATTCGCAAACTTTCGTAAACCGTCGCAAAGTTTCGCAAAGTTTCGCACACCGTCGTAAAGTTCGAGGGGGGTACCCCACCTCCGCAAAACGCAGCAACCGAAATTCCCGTTGCCGATTTCAGCACCCTCAACACTCAACCATCAGCCCTCAACCCAGCAAGTCAGCCCCTCCGTTCCCTCTGTTACCTTCTGTAAAAACTTCACTGTTCTTTCCGACATCAGTGTCCATCTGTGTTCATCCGTGGTTAAAAACTTGTCCGGTGTTGTCCATCGACTATCGTCCGCACATGAGATTGTTCGACGCAATCCTCGATGCCAATCACCGCGCCCTTGCCGGCGACACCAGTGCTGGCGTTCACCCAGCCGATTTCCCGACCGACATGCCGGTCATCGCGCTCACCTGCATTGATCCGCGCCTGAACCGACTTTTCCCGGACGTCCTCGGATTGCCTGAAGACCAGTTCATCTGGTTGCGCAACGCCGGCAACATCATCTTCGATCCCTTCAGCAGCATGATGCGCACACTCGCACTCGCCTGCGCCGTCAAAGGCGGTCGCGAAATCGCCGTCATCGGCCACACCGATTGCAAAGTCAGCCAGTCCAGCGTCTCGAACCTGATCGACAGTTTCAAAGCCCTCGGTATCGAGCGCTCAAAATTGCCCGATAACCTCAATGAATTTTTCGGCCTGTTCGCCAGCGAACGTCAAAACGTCATTCGCGGCGTCGACATCATCCGTTCCAGTCCCTTGATCGGCCCAAAAATTCCCGTGCACGGCATGGTCGTCGACGTGAACACCGGCAAACTCGAATGGATCGTCAACGGTTACGATATGTTGGCGCGCGGCGCAACGCCTCAAGCACAGCCGTCGTCATCCGACCAAAATCGAAACGACATGCCGACGTTCGCGCCGGCGAGATTCGATTTCTTGAAAATTCCCGACGTCAAAATCGGCGAGATCGCAAGCAACGTAAAAGAGATGTTCGAAAAACCGGACCCGGCCGCGCCGACAGTCGTGCCGCCGCCAGCGCCAGTTGAGCCAGCGGCACAGTCGCCGTCGTCGCGTGGCATTCCAGTTCCGCCGCGTCTGGCTGACACGCGAACAATTCGCATCCCGCACAAGCGCTGACGGGGTGTTAGGTTACAGCGATGGACGTTCGCATTGATAAATGGCTCTGGTGCGCGCGAGTTTTCAAAACGCGCTCACTCGCCACCGATGCCTGTCGCAACGGCCGAGTGACGATCGGCGGCAGTGCGATCAAGCCATCGCGCGAAGTGCGGATTGGCGAAACGCTCGTCGTCCAAAAAGACGAGCTGACGCGTACGTTCAAAGTGCTCGGACTATTGGACAAACGAGTCGGCGCGAAGATTGCAAAAGATTTTGTCGAAGACCTGACCCCGGCGTCGGAGTTTGAAAAGAAGCGCGAGCCAAGTTTTCTGCCGCCGATGTACAGACCAAAAGGCGCTGGACGGCCCACGAAAAAGGACCGTCGCGCCTTTGATACATTACCGAACGACGAGTAACTAGAACCGGCGATCGTGATTCGCGGCGTCGTGCGCGAGTTCCTCGTGCGGAACATCGATGCCGAGCGCCGAAGCGAGATCGATCTGGTGCTCTTGTTCCTGGACGATGATGCCGCGCAGAATTTCGGCGAGGGCAAACTCGCCCATCGCTTCGGCCTGGCAAATGCGTTGGCGATAATTGGCGACCGTCGTCATTTCAGCATCGAGATCGAAGCGCAACATTTCTTTGGCGTCCTTCGAAGTCTTGACCGGCTTCGGCGTCACGACCGGTTGGCCGCCGAGATAATCGATCTGTTTGGCGATTTTGATAGCGTGCGAAAGCTCTTCGCTCGCGTGCACCTCCAGTTCGCTGGCAATATCCATGAACTCGGGCCCTTTGATCACCTGGCTGTAAACAGTATAGGCAATGACAGCCTGATATTCGCGGGCAAGATCTTCATTGAGCAGGTCGATCATTTCTTCGCGCGAGATTTCCAACCGATGAGACATTTCCTCAGTAAACATAGTTTTCCCTCCGGTGGTAATTTACATCACAACCGTTCGAAGTCGAACGACCCGCGAAGTTGTCAATCGTTCCGGGCCACCGCACCGCCGTGCTGTTGGTCTGGATCGATACCGCCGCCAATGTCGATGATCGGAAGATACAGTGCGATAACGATGGCTCCGACAATGACCCCGAGGATGACGATCATGATGGGCTCGAGCAACGAAGTCATCGCGGCGACGGCGTTATCGACTTCGTCATCGTACTTGTCCGCGATTTTCATCAGCATCTCCGGCAACGCGCCGGTTTGTTCACCGACATCGACCATGCTGATGACCATCGGCGGAAACAGGTTCGCCGCATCAAGCGGTGCGGTGATCGTTTCACCTTCTTTGACGCTGTTGTGCACGGCCTGAACGGCGTTGCCGACGATGACGTTGCCCGCGGTTTCTTTGACGATGTTCAGCGCCTGCAGGATCGGCACGCCACTGCTGACGAGCGTGCCGAGCGTCCTGGTGAAACGCGAGATGGCGACTTTCTTGAGCACGGGGCCGAAGAGGGGCGCGTTCAGTTTGCAGCGGTCCAGTATGCGGCGGCCGATGCGTGTTTTTGTAAAGAGTCTCAGCGCGACCAAGAGCCCAATTACCACAATGGTCGCGCTGAGAAAATGGGACTTCACCATATCGCTGAGCCCGAGGACGAATTGGGTGAAAGCGGGCAGGGGGCGGCCGTTGCCTAAACCTTCGAACACATCTTTGAATTTCGGCACCACCATAACCAACAGCAACGCCATGATGCCGACTGCCACAGCCATCACTGCCACCGGATAGCACATCGCCGCGATGACTTTGCCGCGAATCTTCTGCGCCTTTTCCATGAACTCAGACAGGCGCGTCAGTGTTACTTCGAGGACGCCGCCCAACTCACCGGCCTTAACCATGTTGACGAACAATCGATTGAACACTTTTGGGTGAAACGCGAGCGCTTCGGACAACGTGCTGCCGCCTTCGATGGAAGAACCGAGTTCGCCGATTATGCGTTTGAGATTAACGGAGCGTTCTTGTTTCTGGAGCACGCGCAGGCCGCGCAGCAGCGGCAGCCCGGCCTGCAATAACGTCGCCAGTTCCGCTGTGAATGTTCCCAGCGATTTGGCTGAGACTCGATTCCGTGTGCCGGGAATCGTGACGTTCATTCGCAGGCCGAGCTTTCTGCTGTTCCCACTATGACTACCGACTCTACCTCTACCTTTGTTCCGCGGTCCGACTCCATCGCGGCCCGAGATGTTTGGGGAATTTTCGTTTGCGTGATCTTCTATGATGCGCGTGGGGAAGAGCTGCATTTCCTTGATGCGCGCGAGGGCGGTGGATTGGTCTTCGGCGTCGAGAGCCCCTTTCTCTTCAGCACCTCGGGAGTTCATTGCTACATATCGAAACCTTGGCATAACGATCTGAGCTACTGTCAATCATTTAGCATAACCTTTGCCAACTGTTGTTGAGGGCGGTTTACGAGGTGCGGCAACGCGGTGCGCATGAGCACGGTGGCCGATTTTCACGCAGGTTGCGTGCTGGTGGCGCAAACCGGGGAGTTTTTAACCACCAGACACCAAGACCCAAGGTGAAGACCGATGGTATGAGGCCCGAGGCGAATCGATGTTAGCCGATTTTGACGAGGTCGGTTTCGTCCAGGCCGTCGGGCAGCTCGCCGGAATCGATATCGCGATAACCGCAGCCGGCGGCGAACTCAGGAAGGTTCAACGCTTCGCATAACGCGGCGTGGCGTTCGACGGCGGCAGCGTATTTGTCGCTCTTGAGAATGCGGGCGATGCCGACTTCGTCTTTGACGGCGAATGCGGTGGACAGTTTTTTGGCGTCGCCGCCAAGTGCGCCGGAATGGTCGGAGTCTTCGTCGAAGTAGCCGGGCATGGAATCGTATTCGTCCGTGACTTTGCCGTTCTCGAATAGCTGATACCAGAGCATGTCGTCGTCGTGGTTGAGGACGGCAAGAACGGAGGCATTCAACTCGCTGGAAAGCTTTTCGCCGAGCTCGGTAATGAGCGACTGGTCTTCCGTATCGCATTCGGAATCGAACACGACGACGCAATCGTTTTCGGTCGCGGCGATGACGGCGGTGCGGCCTTTGAGGAGTTTGGCGACGGCCTCAGGAGTTGCGCCGCGCACCGTATGATTGACGTAAGAATTGCCCATTCGTCGTTATTGTAGCACGACGGCATGCCGAGAGCCGCATTTTTCTACGAGGACCTTTCTTCGACGGTGGAGGCAGGAGTTTTGGAAAGTTGGCATTGTGTGGTAGAGGGGCCTTACTTGTTTGCACGACGGAGAAAACAAGTTTCGCCCAATTGCGCGAAAGATGTTTGCCGCGATGGTGATTTGTTCACATTCACAACGCATCTAAACGGGAAGATTCAATTTATGGCTGAAACTAATAAAACAACTCGAGGGACAGAAACGACGCGAGGGACAGACGCTAATCGCGATCCGATCACGGGCACACCAGGGTCGCATCCAGTAGGCACCGGGGTCGGTGCGGCAGTTGGCGGTGCGGCAGCGGGCGCGGCAGTGGGGAGCGTGGCGGGGCCGGTCGGAACGGTTGCTGGCATTGTCGGTGGTGCGATCGTCGGCGGGCTCGCTGGCAAAGGTGTCGCGGAAAAGATTGATCCAACTCGCGAGGATGCCTATTGGCGCGAGAATCATGCGAAGCAATCGTTCGGTCGCGAACGCGGTTACGACGATTACAGCAATGCGTACCGCACGGGTTATTCCGGCTACGATCGTTATGGTCGCGAAGGGCGCACGTTTGAAGATTCGGAATCCGATCTGCAGCGGGATTATGAAACGAATGCGGGGACGTCGGGTCTCGGCTGGACGGATGCGCGTGAAGCGGCGCGCGCGGCGTGGCACCGGGTGCATGGACGTTGGGACCGGCTGACGAATTATGACGTGCAGGATGCGTCGAATACGAAGATCGGCACGGTGCACAGTGTCTGGGTGAATGATACCATCGGACAACCGACGTTTGTGGGTGTGAAAACCGGCTGGATGTTTGGCAAGAATCACGTGGTGCCGATTGAATCGGCCACGGTGAATGATGAGGAGCGCATTGTGCGGTTGCCATTCTCCGAGGAGAAAATCAAGGAGGCGCCGGCTTTCGATGCGGATAGGGAGTTGAGCGATATGGATGAGCAGTCGATCTATTCTTATTTCGGGATGGCGGGCGCGCCGTCTTCTGCCGGTCGGTTGGTGCAGTTGCAAGGTGAGACTGAGCAGACCGGAACGGAGCCGCCGCGCTTTCAAACTGAAACGGGTGAACGTCGGCAAGCGACGCCGCCTTATGAACCGAAGGAACGGAGCAGACGGTAAGAAGTTCGGACGGTAGAGGTTTTGTTGTGCGCCTTCCTCTATTTTTGAGGAAGGCGCTTTTTTGCAGCCGAACTTCAAAGTTCGATGGTCTTAGTGATAAAAATTGCGGATTGTCGGTCTGGTCGCGAATGGGGTAGATTCGATGTGTGAAGCTGCCGATCACAGTTGATCCAGAGGTCATGAGCGGGAAGCCGGTTTTTGCCGGGACTCGCGTGCCTGTAGATACGCTCATTGGTTATATCCTCGACGGAAACACGCTCGATGAATTCCTAGAGGACTTTCCCACCGTAACGCGCCAAGACGCCGTCAGTGTGCTCGAATACGCTAATGAGTCGCTCCTTCATCCGGCCTTGTGACCATTCTCTTTGACGAAGGAGTTCCGCGGCAGTTGCGCCGCTTGCTTGGGCGCGATGATATTATTCTGGTCGACGAACGGGGTTGGAAGGGGATCAAGAACGGTATGTTGCTGCAGTTAGCTGAGGAGAGTGGGTTCGACGTCCTTATCACTGCCGACCAGAACTTAAAATATCAGCAAAATTTAAAGGGTCGTAAGATAGCAATCGTTGTTCTGCCGTACAACCGCCGGAAAAGTATGCCGCTTCTTGTGCCGAGTATCTCCGAGGTGTTGAAGCAAATCGGGCCGGGTGCTTACGTCGAAATCCCTCGTCCGGCACAAATGTAATCGCGTTGAAGTTTCCGACGAGAGCAGATCTCCTGAATGTTTTCGGCTTAGAGTCTCACAACAAAAAGCGGCATCTCGACGTGTTCGAGATGCCGCTGAATATCTACGCTGCTGCGGACGTGGCCGTCCGCGCTCCTTACTTTTTCTTTGCCGCGTTGTGGACCTGGGAGGCGACTTTTAGGCGCAGGCCGTTTAAGCGGATGAAGCCGGTGGCGTCGTCCTGGTTGTAGGCTTTGGTCGGGTCGGCTTCCATGGTCGCGATGTGCGGGTTGTAGAGGCTGACCGGGGATTTGCGACCGGCGTTGATGATGTTGCCTTTGTAAAGTTTCACGCGGACGGTGCCGGTGACGTTCTTTTGGCTTTCGCTAACGAGAGCTTGCAGGGCGTAACGCTCGGGCGCGAACCAGTAGCCGTAGTAAACGAGTTCGCCATATTTCGGGATGAGCGAGTCGCGCAAATGCATGACTTCGCGGTCCATGGTGAGGGTTTCGATCTGGCGATGGGCGAAGTGCAAAATTGCGCCGCCGGGAGTTTCGTAAACGCCACGGGATTTCATGCCGACGTAGCGGTTTTCAACGAGGTCGACGCGACCGACACCGTGTTTGCCGCCGAGTTTGTTCAAGGCTTTCATCACGCCAAGCGGGTTCAGTGCTTTGCCATTGACCGCGATGCAATCTCCGTTTTCGAAGTCGAGGGTGACGTATTCGGATTTGTTCGGCGCATCTTCGGGCGAGACGCTGAGCGTGTACATTTTCTTGTGCTCGGGCGCCGAGGCGTCGAGCCATGGGTCTTCAAGGATGCCGGCTTCGTAGGAAATGTGCAGGAGGTTGCGGTCCATCGAATACGGTTTTTTTGCGGAGGCCTGAACAGGGATTTTTTTGTCTTCGCAGTATTTAATCATCTCGGCGCGGCCGGGGAATTCGTTGCGGTAACGTTCGTCGCGCCAGGGAGCGATGACTTGCAACTCCGGCGCGAGGGCGGCGGCGGTGAGTTCGAAGCGGACCTGGTCGTTGCCTTTGCCGGTGGCGCCGTGGGCGATGTATTGGGCCTTTTCCTTGCGGGCGATTTCCACCATGCGCTTGGCGATGAGCGGGCGGGCGATGCTGGTGCCCAGAAAATACTGGCCCTCATAGATGGCGCCAGCCTGGATCATGGGGAAGATGAAATCGCGGGCGAACTCTTCGCGCAGATCGTCGATGAAACATTTGCTGGCGCCGGTGCGCAGCGCTTTAGCCTCGAGCCCGTCGAGTTCCTCCTCCTGGCCGACATCGGCGCAAAACGCGATAATCTCGGCGTTGTAGGTTTCCTTGAGCCAGGTGAGCAGCACGGAGGTATCGAGCCCTCCGGAGTAAGCGACGACGATTTTCATAAAAGGGTGGCTCTTGTACCCGCCCGGGGCAGCTATGACAAGGTGACAAGGTGACAAGGTGACAAGGTGCGTTTTTCTCCCTTGAGTCCCTCTGGTCCTTTGAGTCCCTTACGTCCCTTCCTTTCTCGCCCACCATGTCCGCTCTTCAAAAAGGCCTCGCCAAAGCCGGCCTCGCCAAAGCCACCCTCCATCTCTTTTTGTGCATCGGCCCCGATTGCTGCGCATCGAGTGAAGGCGAGGCGCTCTGGGAATTTGCCAAAAAACGCGTCCGGGATCTTCCCTTGATGCGCACCAAGGCGGGCTGCTTTCGGATCTGCACCGGAGGGCCGTGGCTGGTGGTGTATCCCGAGGGCATCTGGTATGGCGGCGTTACCCCTGAACGCTTCGAGCGGATTGTCAGTGAACACCTGGAAGGCGGCCGCCCGGTCGAGGAATGGGTCGTGGCCAAAAACGCCTTGGGCTGCGGGGTTTAGAACCGCCTCTCATGGACGTTCATGGACTGCGAGCGTCCATTTCAGTCCATGGGCGTCCATGAATGTCCATGGGCGTCCATGGAAAGAGTGCGGGCGCGCGGGGGGCTCAGGCGAAGTGGTTCAGCGCGTCGGTCTGGCGGCCGTCCTTTTCCCAACGCAGATAGCCGCCGATGGCG
>JAQGOW010000471.1 GCA_028293405.1 Verrucomicrobiales bacterium | reverse complement strand
GACTCGCCGGCTCGGCGCGACCTACGAAGTGTTCGACGAAATCTATCAGCTCAAGAATTTCCATCGCGAGCAAGTCCATGGATTGCTCACGCTTGATAAACATCCGAACAACGGCACGCCCGGTGATTATCCGATATCGTGGTGCAAACAATACGGTCGCGGCAAAGTCTTCTTCACCTCGCTTGGTCATTTCGAAGACGTTTGGGAAAGCGCTACCTATCAAGACCACGTTCTCGGTGGAATTCGTTGGGCGCTTGGTTTAGAGCAGGGCGACGCCATCCCACAAAGCGCGGCGTTGAAATTGCCACAACGCGAAAAGATTGACGGTTATCAACCGTTGTTCACCGGCGTGGATATCGCGAACTGGAACGTTCGTAATCTCGAAAAAGACAGTCCATGGCACGTCGCAAACGGCATGTTGGTCGAACACGCCAACGAATCCATCAACGACCTTGTCACCGAGAAGCCGCACACCGATTTTGTTTTGCGCTATGAATATATGGTGGCCGGCAACGGCGCGAGCAGCATCCTGTTGCGCGGACGTTATGACGTGTTGGATAAGGTCATGCCAGCGATTCCCGGAATTTGGCAGAATGTTGAAATCACGCTGATCGGCGACACAGTCAGCCTCGTCGTGAACAAGCATCCGATTTACAACAAACAACCACTTTCTGAAGTCAGCAGCGAAGCTCCCGATTCTCCGTCTGCTGAAAAGAGCCCGCTCATCTTGCAAGGTGGTCACGGTCCAGTCGCGTATCGGAACATGCGCATTCGCGATTTGTCGCCGTTCGATGTCCGCATCATGAACGGAGAAAGCAGTTACACCTATAAAGCCGCAAAGGGTGCCAAGGGCGCTCATTCAGCCGCCGCCAAACCGGTGAAATTTAAAGCAGCGAAACCGGTGAAAGCACTAAAATCTCCCAGGTCAAAAGGTGGCGGCGATGCTTTCAGCACCTCCCTGAATTAGTCTGCTGCCCCGGACGTCTAATACTTGACTCGTAATGAACAAGAACGAATCTGAATTGAATCGTCGCGACTTCCTCAAAAAAGGTACTTCGGTTGCGACCTTGATGGCTTTGATGGGTGGTGTCGAACTTCGCGCCGACGATGCGAAGCCGGCCGCTGCCCCCGCCGAACCTGAGTTGACGAAAATTCCAGACCTCCCGCGTCTCAATTTCGGCATCATCGGCATGGGCGTGCAAGGCCGTGCCATCCTCGACACGCTCCAACACTTTCCGCAGCAAAAGGAAGAAAATGGGCCTCACGTCATCGCGATTTGCGACAACTACAAGCGTGCGCTCACGCGTAATTCGGAAGCCGCGCCCAAAGCGCAGCAGTACGAAGACTATAATGAGTTGCTCGCCAATAAGGATATCCACGCGGTCATCGTCGCGACCCCGACGTATTTGCACAAAGACATCGCCATCGCCGCGATGAAGGCCGGCAAACACGTCTATTGCGAAGCGCCCCTTGCGCACACCGTCGAGGACGCAAAAGCAATCGCACGCGCGGCTCGCGATTCCGTTCGTTATTTTCAAAGCGGGTTGCAGGAACGCTCGCATCCGCAACGCCAATATTTGCTGCCCTTCGTTCGCTCCGGCGCGGCTGGCAAGCAAGTCATGGCGCGCGCGCAATGGCACAACAAACAGAGCTGGCAACGTCCGTCGTCCAATCCCGATCGCGACAAGATCGTCAACTGGCGCTTGCACAGCGAAACCAGTGCTGGTCTCGCTGGTGAAATCGGTATTCACCAACTCGACGCCGTTAGCTGGTTCTGGAAAGCCCGCCCGACCGCAGTCAACGGCTTTGGCTCGATTCTTTTGTGGAACGATGGCCGCGACCTTCCGGACACGATGCAGGCTATTTTGGAATACCCCGAAGGTGCCCGATTCATGTACGACGCGACGCTCGCCAGTGGGTTTGACGCTGACTACGAACTGTATCACGGTGTCGATGCGACCATCATGTTGCGCGACAACAAAGCGTGGATGTTCAAGGAAGTCGACGCGCCGTTGCTCGGCTGGGAAGTTTACGCGCGCAAAGATCAATTTTACAAAGAGACCGGCGTCGCGCTCGTCGCCAACGCGACCAAGCAAACAGCGCTAGGCACCAAAGCGACCGAAGATTCGGCCTATCCGTATACTGCGCTGCATTATTGCCTCGAGAACTTTGTCATCAACGCCGTCGCCATCAATGCGGCCGTAGACGATTACATTCAGCTCTACGGTGACAGCGATCAGAAGACCATGGCGCAGCAGATGCAAACGGCGAAACAAATTGCGTTCAAACATCACCCTGCCGCCACTTGGCAGGATGGACTGGACGCCACGGTGATCGCGCTGAAGACGCACGAAGCGGTGATGAAGAACACTCGCATCAAGTTTGAGAACGAATGGTTCGAAGTTTAATTTCCAACCCAACCAACAAAATGAAAACTCGCTTAATTTTCACGACTCTTGCCTTGATTTCCGCGCTCGCGGTTCAAGCCGCCGATGGCATTCGTTATCAGGCGCAGCCCGCGGGAAACAAGGTGCGCATCGAAGGCACCTCGACAGCGCACGATTGGGAAATGGAAGGCACGCTGATCGGCGGTTTCGTGGAGTTTGAGTCCGCTGTCCAGTTCGACACGGCACAAGCCACCATCCCAGGGCTCAAGGACAAGAAGCTTGCCATCAAATCGCTCGTCATCGTCCCGGTGCGCTCAGTGAAGAGCGACGCGAAAGCCATGGCGCAGGTGATGGACGGACTGATGCAGGACGCATTGAAAGAAGCGGATTTCAAGAAAATCGAGTGCCGCATCTCGGAACTGACCTTCAAAGAACCGCACGCCGCCGGCAAACCGTTCGAGTTCGACGCCGCCGGTGAACTCGCCATTGCGGGCGTGACGAACAAAGTTACATTCCCGGTGACGATCGATGTTGTTGAAAAGGACAAATTGAAAATTACTGGATCAGCCCCTGTCAAAATGACCGCTTATGGCGTCAAACCGCCAGCCCCGAGCTTCGGCTTGGGCCTCATGAAATGCGGCGACGACGTGAAGGTCATTTTCGATTGGAACATCGCAAAAACTGCGACGACAGCGTCGAAATAACGCAAAAATTTGAAGCGCGGCTGTGGCGGAAAACCAGCCGAAACCGGACCTCCGGTTCCAAAAACCGCATGAAACAATTCCATTCATATAGGGACTTTGCAAGCCAACTGCTGGCGTTTATTGCTTCGGGGAAGAACGATCCTGACACGTTCAACGAACTTGCGTTGGGGTTATACCATTTGCACGTCGAGCACGTGCCCGCGTATCGCAAGGTTTGTGAACGTGTCCTGCGCGGTTCCGTTCCGGAACATTGGAGTGCGATTCCGTCGGTTCCAACGACGGCGTTCAAAGACTTCGAACTGACCAGCCTCGCTCCGCAAGAGCGCACGCGCGTGTTCCATTCCAGCGGCACGACCGAACAACGTCCAAGCCGACATTTTCATTCCCCCGAATCTTTGCAGATTTACGAAGCATCGTTGATGCGATGGTTTACCGGAAAGTTCGTGGAGCAGGGGCAGGCAATGAGTTTCATTTCATTGACCCCACCGCCATCAGCAGCCCCCAACTCTTCCTTGGTCCACATGTTCGGCACCATCGGCAAGACTCACGAAATGGTCTTTGCAGGGACTATAGCTGGAGATCGTTCGTGGTTGGTTGATGCTGAAATGACCTTTGCTTTGGTCGCAATGCATTATGAGCGGAGCGAACCCGTTGCAATCGTGGGAACGGCATTCGGCTTCGTCCACTTGCTTGATGCGATGGCGGAACGAAATGTCCGTTTCAATTTACCTCCCGGTTCTCGCGTCATGGAAACGGGTGGATACAAAGGGCGCAGTCGCGTTGTTCCGAAGACGGATTTACACGCGATGATCGCGGATCGATTTGGAATGAGTGCGTCTCAGATCATTTCCGAATACGGCATGAGCGAACTCAGCTCGCAAGCGTACGACAATTCAGATCGCGTGTTTCATTTTCCACCGTGGGCGCGCGCGCAGATTATTTCGCCGGAGACGGGCAGGGAAGTTGCCGACGGCGAAACCGGCTTGGTGCGCATCTTTGATTTAGCCAACGTCTACTCCGTGCTCGCGATTCAAACCGAAGATCTCGCAATTCGACGCGACGATGGATTCGAACTGCTCGGGCGAGCGAGTGAGGCGGAAACTCGAGGTTGTTCGCTGATGGCTACGGAGACGGCCTTGCGTTAACGTGAAAATTCGATGAGCGATCATTTGCACAGAAAACGTACGCTACTGCTTTGCACCGCATTGCACGCGTTCACGCACATTTATCAAGTGGCGTTGCTGCCGCTCTACGTGCTCATTCGCAAAGATCTCCATCTGACCAGCGACGCCCAGGCGACTTTGCTTGTGACGGTCATGGGCTTCGCCTATTTCGTTCCAAGCTATCCGATGGGAATGTTGGCCGATCGTTTCAGTCGCAAAAAACTGCTAGCCATAGGGCTGATAATTAATGCGCTTGGCTTCATCACGCTCGCCTACGCGAATTCGATGTCGACGGCGCTTTTGGCGGTCGTGCTCGCCGGTTTCGGTGGAAGTTTCTATCATCCGGCGGCGACGTCGCTGATCGCGCGTCTCTATCCGGAAGCCACCGGTAAAGCGCTCGGCACTGCTGGCATGGGCGCAAGCCTCGGATTCTTCATCGCTCCGTTTTACGCAGGATGGCGCGCGGGAATGTCAGGTTGGCGTGCGCCCGTTCTGGAATTGGGAATTCTCGGCCTCGTTGCCGCCGCAGCTTTCATGTGGCTGGCCCACGATCATCCCACACGCGAGTTTCAGGATGACATCAACAAAACCAAAGAAAAACTCTTTGCCACACCGATGCTTTGGGTTCTGTTCCTCAGTGCGGCGTTCTTTTTCTGTCTACGCGATTTTGCGGGCATGGGCGTGGCGAGCCTCGGGTCGCTTTTTTTGCAACGCGCTCATGGAATGGATCCGAAGCACACTGGGATTGCGCTCAGCTGTATCTATCTCGCATCGCTAATTAGTAATCCGATTTTTGGCAGTTGGAGCGATCGTGGTCGCATTCGTTTGACGGCGGTTGTTTTGTTTATCGCCGCGTTCACGGTATTTATTTTTCCGCATCTCAACTCGCATTGGCTCGCGCCGATGCTGGGTGCATACGGGTTTTTCTTCATGGCCAGCTACCCGATTGTGGAAGCCGCTTTGATGGAAGCGGTGCATGATTCTGTGCGTGGCCGCGTGTTTGGCCTGTTTATCACGATCGGCGGTTTGCTCGGTAACATCTCGCATTGGTTCGTTGGACGTTGGGTCGAAATGCTCGGCACCGGTGCTGGTGACGTGTCGAATTATTTCAGCATCTACGCCATTCTTGCAGTCATGTTGATGCTGTCCTTGATTGGTCTGGCGTGCCTGCACGGCATTCGCCGACGCGACCACGACGCATTTGTCCATCGGCAACCCGTTGCAACGACCGACAACTAATTGGCATGAATCTCCCCAATTATTTTCTCGCCGACCTGCCTGTGGAAGCTTCACTGACGCCGACGCTCATCACCGACGCGTGTCGGCAAATCCGCCGGAACCGGCAGCAATATCTCTTGCCGCGTTCAACCAGCAGTATCATTCAAATTCTCGATTCGCTCGGTCGCGAATGGCTGCAAGTCGATTCACCATTCAGGGTGCATGCATTGGAGCAAGGGCCCGGCAAAACCGGATTTACAGAACGCACGCTGGCACACGGGCTGGATTCTTTTTTCACCCAACTCACTGCCGAAAATCTTGAAGCACTCGTTGTTCAGGAACTCGGCAACGTGAATCGCCTCGACGGTTTTTACGAAGGCGCCTTCGCGCGCGGGCCCCAACTGCTGTTGCAAATCGGTGCCGGTAGCATTCCTAATCCAGTGTTGCTGGACATGGCGCTCGGGCTGCTGACCAAGTCGGCGCAGTTCATCAAATGTGCTTCGGGCCAATCTTTCATCCCTCGGCTTTTCGCTCACTCAATTTACGAAGCAGACTCCAAGCTCGGCGCATGCATCGAAATCGCAGAATGGAAAGGCGGCACGGATATTTTGGATTCCGCCGCATTCGCTGAAGCCGATTGTGTTTCGGCAACGGGCAGCGACGAGACGCTCGCTGCGATTCGAAACAAACTGCCGCTGAAAACACGCTTTCTCGGCTACGGCACGCGCGTGAGTTTTGGTTACATCACCCGCGAAGCTCTCGCGCGCGACACAAAAGGTTTGGCCAAACTAGCCGCGCAAGATGTTGCTGCCTGGGACCAGCAAGGATGTTTGTCACCACACGTCATCTACGTTGAAGCGGGCGGCAAGGCTACTCCGGACTTGTTTGCTCAACGATTGTCTGAAGAACTGGACGCACTCGAAGAACATCAACCACGCGCGCAACTGACCACTGCCGAAGCAGCCGCAATTTCAACGCGACGTTCGTTCTACGAAGTCCGCGCCGCGCACTCGCCAGACACACAGATGTGGGCCAGCTCGGGTTCAACGGCGTGGACCGTCATTTTCGAAGGTGAACCGCAATTTCAAATGTCGTGCTTGAACCGGTTCGTTTACGTCAAACCCGTCGCAGACCTGACGCAAACATTGCAAGCCGCAGAGATGGTCCGCGACAAAGTATCGAGTGTCGGCCTCGCCGCGACGGCAGCGCAGACGAGCGATTTGGCCGCGCAACTCGCGCATTGGGGCATCACCCGCATCTGCCCGCTCGGCGAGATGCAACGTCCGCCGCTGAAATGGCGTCACGACGGTCGGTCGCCTTTGGCTGACCTCATCACTTGGACAACTTTAGAATCCCAACCCTGACAACACATGGAACTCAGAAAAACTTTTCAATTCGAAGCCGCACATCTATTGCCGCATCTTCCCGCCGCGCATAAATGCCGACGTTTGCACGGGCACAGTTTCAAAGTAGAAATCGCCGTCGAAGGTCCGTGCGATGAGAAGCTCGGTTGGGTGATGGACTACGCCGACATCAAGGACGCGTTCAAACCGCTTTGGGAAAAGCTCGACCATTATTACCTCAACGAAATTCCAGGCCTGGAAAATCCGACGAGCGAAAATGTCGCGATCTGGATTTGGAAACAGCTCAAGCCCAAGCTGCCGTTGCTCACCGAAGTGGTCGTCGCCGAAACGTGCACGGCTCGCTGCATTTATCGCGGTTAAGCTGCGTCGATGATCCGTTGCGCCGCTGCTTTGATGGCTTTCGCTAGTTGCGCCGGTTGTATAACCGTCGCGTTTCCGGCCCAACTCAAGACCCAGCGTTCCACTTCGACTAGGCTCGACAAACTCAGGCGCAGCTCGACTCCGCCATCTGGTAATTCTTTTAGTTGTTGCGAGTCGTGCCACTTCTTTTCACGAACGTAATCGGCCACGATTTCATTGAACTGAATCACGACTTCAAACTGTTCGTTGCCGGAACGAACGCCAAAGCTGTCGCGCAATCTTTTATCAAGCGAAAATTTCTGCGGGCGCACAAACTTTTTGCCGGTCGCTTCGACAGTCTTGATGCGCCCGGGCGCGAACGTGCGGATGTCGTTGCGCAAATGGCACCACGCAAACATGAACCATTCGCCGTTGATGTTGGCGAGGTGATACGGGTCCACGAGGCGCTCTTCGGTCTCGCGCTGGCCCGGTTTGCGATACGTCAATTTCAGTTGCGTGCGCTGCGCTGCGGCTTTGGCGAGGGTATCGAAAATCTCCAGATTGAGTAGTGGTTCGGCGCTGGTGCGGAATGAAATCGTCTGTTCCCAATCCGAAACGTTCAGCGAAATGGTATCGGGCAACGACGACGACATTTTTTTAAATGCGCTAACCAGCGGTTTCTCGAACGCGGTTCCGCGATATTGCTGGAGCGCTTTTTCAGCGACGAGCAGTGCGAACAATTCGCCTTCGGTGATTTGCAATGTTGGAAAGCTGCTGACCTCTTGCGTGTAATAAAATCCTTTTTGAAGAAAATCATATGCCAGCGGAAGACTGAGGCGATCGCGCATGAATTCGAGGTCGCGATGAATAGACTTGGCGCTGACTTCGATTAGCTTCGCGAGCTTGGTCGCGTTCGGATAGTCGCCATTTTGCAGAGCCTGATGAATCCGCAACATGCGCTCGAGTGGCGCGCGCGACTGAGGTTGTTTCTTCCGTGTGGCGGACTTCATTCGCGCCATCCTACTACTTGGACATGCATTGTCCAAGTGACTTCGCGCGTGACGCCTCAAAGATTGATTTGAATTTGCACCTCAGTATTCTGAAATCATCAATACGATCATTCGAAAGGCTGAACTGCGCGACGTCGAGGTCATTACTGATTTCAACACGCTGCTGGCGCACGAGACTGAGAACCTCGCTCTCGATCCAACGACGGTTCGCGCCGGTGTCGAAGCTTTGGTGCGCGATCCGGTCAAAGGCACGTATTTCGTCGCCGAACTTGGCGAGGACGTCGTTGGTCAATGCCTGGTCACTTACGAGTGGAGCGATTGGCGCAACGCAAATTTCTGGTGGTTACAGAGCGTTTATGTCGACAAATCCGCGCGCGGTAAGGGCGTTTTCAAATCGCTCTACGCACACGTCGTGACCGACGCCAAAAGGGTCGGAAATGTTTGCGGCATTCGCCTTTATGTCGAAACCCAGAACGTAACGGCGCAGGGCTCGTAATTGTCCCTCGGCATGAAAAAGGCGCATTACAACATTTTCGAACGCATTTTTTGAGCGTCGTCACCTTGCGTCTTGAGCCATTCGAGTGCTCCCGGTAAGTCAAAAAACGTTCCTTCCAACTGCGCGTCATAAGCGGCGTGCAAAATTTCTCCAAATTTCGCTCCCGGTTGCATGCCCAATTCGATCAGATGACGCCCCATCAAAATCGGCGCTGCCGGCTTTTTGCGAACTTGTAGTTCGTGCGCTTTCTCGAGCAACTCCGTTACATGCTCCGGCACTTGCGGCGGACGCGGTGGTCGACCGAGGCTGTCAGCTGTCATGATGAGTGCGAGCGACTCGATATTTTCCGGCTCGAGCCGTTTAGCTAAGCGTCGCACGCCGCGATCTGTGATGGTGTTGAAATGGAAAAGGTGAGCGCGCACGAGCGGGACGACTCGTTCCTGAATCGCAAGAGGCACATTGATTCGCGCCATGAAAGTTTTGGCGAGTTCCGCGCCAAGTTCGTCGTGGCCCGGTGAAGTGATGCGCATGACACCGTCTTTCAACTCGTGGCGAGTCGTTTGCGGTTTGCCGAAATCGTGCGCCAAAATTGCGAGCATGTGGGCGATGCGTGACTGCTCGTCTTCTTCTTGCCACTGCGGCAACTTCGCCATTGCATCGCAACAGTGACAGGTATGAACGAAAACATCGCCTTCAGGATGCCACGCCGGTTCTTGCGGAGTGTCGATGCACGCTTTGATTTCCGGGTAATGATCGATCCAATCGTTCGCGACGAGGAACTTCAGGCCCGCTGACGGCGTTGTGCTCTTTGCGGCCCACTTGAACCATTCCTCACGCACTCGCTCCGGCGCGAGTTGGCCGTGATGATGTGAAATCTCGCGCGACAATTTGAGCGTCTCAGGCGCTGGCTCGAGGTTGAACCGAGCGACAAATTGCATCCCGCGAAGCACGCGCAGTGGATCTTCACCGAACGCGTCGCTTGTGTGACGAAGTACGCGATTTTCCAAATCGGCTTTCCCATCGAAAAAATCCAGCAACTCGTGTGAGCGCGGATTGTACATGATCGCGTTGACCGTAAAGTCGCGGCGAGCGGCGGCGTCTCGCAAAGTGATGTTTGTATCGAACTCGATTGTGAAACCTTTGTGGCCCGGAGCGACTTTTGAATCACGTCGAGGGATGGTAAAATCGTAAGTGTGATTGCCACCGGTCGTCAGTTTAACCACACCAAACGAACGCCCGACAAGATCAGTCCGACCCCAACGAGATAATGCTTGGGCGAGTTGTTCGTAAGTGACGCCGAAAACTTCGACATCAAAATCTTTCCCGGGTTTCCCAAGCAACGCATCGCGAACACAACCGCCAACGAGATAGGCGTGTTGCAGTTCGGGTGTATCCCGGAGAATCGCCTCTAGCTCTGCGGGAACAAAGTTCATGGTAGCCACACTACAGTTCAAGCGCCCATCGAACGGCGCTGCGGATTTCGGCAACTATTGCGGGTTCGAAGCGTCCACGTTTATCGGTCAATTCATGATGCCCCACGGTGCCAATCCCCTGGGCATTTGCAAAAGATTGCAGCTTCAACCATGGCACGCGCGGCATTCGGACTTCATACTTGCTGCCGCGAAATTGGCTGGTCAAAGGGACGACAATTGCCAGGGCTCTAGGAGCATTCGGGTCCTCGCGCGATATCACGACGACGGGCCGAACCTTTCCTTCAAATCCCAAATCGATCATGAAGACTTCACCAGTCTTTGGCGTCATCGAGATCCTTCCAAATGGCGTTTCGGCGCTTTACATCAACAACGTCTGAATTCGACGCGCTAAGGGTCACAGGGATCCTTCCAGTTCGCGCAATTTCGGTCAGGAACACTCGGATCATCTCCGGTGTACTCGTGCCCAATTTCTTTGTTACTTTATTTGCCTTAGCCAGCACCGGTTTATCCACTCGACATCGCAAAAGCACACTCATGCTACAATTGTGCTCTTTTCGGTCACACCGTCAACACGTTGTTTTGCGCGCAACCTACTGGTTCAACTGTTTCCAGACGCGCAGGGCTTCGAGGACTCCCCAGGCTTGGGCGTCGCAGCCGCGTTCGGTGTGAGGGGCGTCGCCGTCTACAATTTCCGGAATTTGGCCGAGACAGCCGCTCATCAATAAATGATCCATGCTGGCTAAGTATGCTTTGGCGGCGGCGACGGCGGCCGGCGAGTCGTCCCACGCCTTCACAATGGCTTCGCACAGTAACGGCAGGCTCCAGGTCCAGGCGGTGCCGTTGTGGTAGGCGGGTTTGCGGCGAGTGTCTTCGTCGCCTTCATAATGGCCGGCGTAAGGTTCGTTCGCGTTGAGTGCAGGTTGACCGTTGTTGCCGATGACGATGAGCGGTGGCAAGACGGGCAGGGGTGCGAGTGAGCGCAACCCGCCCGGGACGACCAAATATCTAATCGCTGCGTCAACAGCGCGACGGGCGTGGTCGCCCTGGAAAAATCCGAATGCGATTGCGAACAGGAAATTGCTGCGCAGCGCGTTGTCCGGGACAGCTTGGGATGCGGACTGGCCTGGGCGCGCGATGATGAGGTCGCAAATGTAACCTTCTTTCTCGAGCCAAAAATATTTTTTGAGCGAGGCCTCGGCGCGATTGGCCAGCTCGCTCCAAAGTTCGCCGGGCGGTGCGGCGTTGAGTTTTTCCAACAGGCGCAGCAAGCGAATCCAGAGCACCTGAATTTCGACAGGGTAACCTTCGCGCGGAGTGCACGCGGGATAGTTGGTGTCCATCCAGGTGAAGTGCGCGGGGCTCCAGATAAGGCCGGATTCGGCGTCCATGCGAATTCCGTTGGGAGTTCCGCGAGCGTAGTTCACCGCGATGTCGCGCAAAATATCGACGATCCGGCGGCCGCGT
>JAQGOW010000439.1 GCA_028293405.1 Verrucomicrobiales bacterium | reverse complement strand
GCAGCGGGGGTAAAATGGGCGCGGTATTAACAACTTGTCGCCACGCGGCATGTTCCTTCTCGCTCATTTTTTGCCAGCGCATCGCATTTTGCAGGAATCGATTTTGGTCCTCCGCCGACATTTTCAGAAATTTGTTCAGCGCAGCAGTGCATCGCTTTCGTTCATCGGGTGGCAAGTTCTTCAGCGACTCGGATATTTTCTCAACCTGCATTCGAGCCGCTTCAAGCAATGTGGCGACCACTTTTTCTTTGTCGCGATCGGGCAGTTGAAACAATTGCGAGAACCGGTCGGACAACTCCTGCCGTTGCGGCGCGGGCAGGTTGTTCCACTTCTGCAAACGTTGCTCGAGCGGGAACCGCACTTCCGGCGACATGCTCGCCAACACTTTGCTGCGAGCGTGCGGTGGCGTTTCCTGAAGCTCGAGATAAACCCCCACGACCTCTTCGTTGTCCAAAAACGTTTTCTGGTTTGCAGCCGACAACGCGTCCCATTGCTTCAAACGTTCCTGCACCAATTGACGTTCGTTCGGCGAAAATTGCGCTAGCCGCGACTGACGCTGATCAGCCGGCAGCTTCATTAACGCCAGCAATTGCCAATGCAATTCCGTTTCACGTAAGCGCAGGTTTTGCGCATCCGGCGAGAGAGCGTCGTAGCTCGCTAGTTTTGCTTCAAGCGCTTTGCGTTGCGCGTCGGGCATGCGGGACAACAAAGGCGAGCGTTCCGCGGATGAAAGGTTTAACCAAAACCGAAAATTCTCAACCGGCGAAGGCGGCAGCGGTGGAGGCATCATCGTCATTTTCGAATGCGCTTCCGCACCAGGCGGCAACGGCGGCGCCGGCACGTGCAACGGCTCCGCGATTACGGAAATCGTCGTCACCGCGCTGACCACCCCAACGACTCGCCAGCATTTAATTTGGAGATGAATGCGCATTATTGTCGGGCCATGAGCAGATCATTATCGGCGACCTGGACTTTGCTCATCTGCTCAATCGTGTCGAAATTCTTGAGCCAATCCACTTGCGGAATCGGCGCGCTTTCGGCGAACTCTTTCACGTCTGCTGCAAGTTTTGCACGTGTAGTAACTTGATATTCGTGAAACGAAAATGTGCCGAGACAAAGCATCGCAATCGCGATACCAAACTTCGGCAGCCAACCAAATCGCCAGAAGGAGCGCGTCTGTTTGCGCTCGGTCTCAACGTCGACGCGTTTGACCGCTTGCATGACGAGCGATGTAAAGTTCGACGAAACCGGCACATTCGGCAGACGATTCAGCACCGTCGTGAGCGACGCTTCCTCGTCCCATTCCTGTTGCAGCTCCGGGTTCGCCGACAAATAGTTGCGCAACTCCGCACGTTCGGCGGCAGACAAAGGCTCCACCCAGCTTTTTTCCTTTAATTCGTTGTAGGTGGGTTTGTTCATACTCTCATTATTCATAAACACCGTTTTATCGGCAAAGTTTCCGTAGAATCGTCATTCCAAGCGCCTGTTTGCAGGTAAGGCTTGAGCTTTTCCTTGAGCGTTTCGCGCCCACGATGAATCAGTGATTTCGTCGCCGAAACCGAGCATTCCAAGGCCTTGGCGATTTCGTCGTAAGAATGCTCATCCGAACGGCACATCAAAATCGCAAGCCGTTGCTTTTCAGGTAGTTCATCCAAAGCCTGTTGAATCTTTTCCTCAAGTTCGCGATGGAGAAATTGGTCCGGCGGCGAGAAAGTCTTGGCGTCTCGATATTGCCGGGGTGCGAGCTCGTTTTCCTCGCCGGCCTCGAGCGATTCCGCCGGATGCCGCCCGCGTCTGCGCAGTTCGTTTAGGCAAAGCCGACGCGCAATCGTAAACAACCAGGTAGAAAATTTCGCAGAAACTTCGTAGCGCCCAGCCGATTGATAAGCGCGGACAAAAACATTTTGGGCGAGATCCTCGGCTTCCTCAAGGTCGCGCACCATGCGGAAGATAAGGTTGATGATCGGCTGCTTGTACTTCTCTACCAACGACTCAAAAGCCTGCACGTCCCCGTCTTTCACACGGAGCATCAAGTCTGCATCGGGGTCTTGTGACGTGGCCATCTGGTCTCGAGCAACGTTACCCTAAACACCGCTCAAGCAACAAGGTTGCGCGGCAAGGGGGGTGTCTGGTAGGGCGAGGCTCCAGCCGAGCCTTTTCAACCCAACGCGTCGCTCGGTAAATCAAGGCCTCTTGAACCCCATAAACAACATCACCAGATCGATCACAAAAAGCAGCACAATCGTTACTTCCAACATCAGCATGTAACGATTCATCCGATCTTGGTTCAACATTTGATACAGGTTATCAAGCGTTTCGAGCTTCTCATCGATGGTCCGATGCCAATCAGCCAAGTGAAAACGAGCCGCGATGTTTTCGTAAATCCGCGCGAGATGCCAATCACCGAAAAACTTCGTGATGTTCGACAGCTCATCGCTAAACCGCGCGAGGTCGATCCGAATTTCCCGCAGCTCGCGTAAAACCCCGCCGCGTCCGCGTCGATTGCCTCTTTCCGTCAAATCGCGATACGAACGTTCCAGCGCGACATCGAGAATGCGATCGTAAGCTTCCAGTTCCGCCAGTTGCAGGTTCGCCAATTCCAACACGTAAAGAGATTCATCTATCTGCGCTGGCTCCTGCACAATCAACGCCGCATCCCAATCGATTACCGTCAAATCGTTCTCGTAGTAGCTGAGATAGCGGCCAGTGGACTCGTCGGCTTCCTGCCGCGAGAGTTGCCCGGGATCCGTTTCCTGGGTCAGCAGAGCCGCGACATCGCGCCGATGCTCATGCAGCCAATCCTCTGCCCTCAATGCCAGACCATCTTCCGTCACCAAAGGCGCATCGATGCAAAAAACCGTATAAGCTTCTTCATCGGCCATCCTCGGCACCGGACGAATCAAATAGGGCGCAAGCTCCGCGCGAATTTCCTCCGCCATTTGCCGCACTTCATAATTCAGTACGCCGTTTGTGAATTCGAGATCGTGATAAACAACAAGGTCATCGATGGATTGAACCTTAAAGGGCACTGAAATGGTGATACTCGCCGCGCCGACCGGCAAAATTTTCACCACGCGCTCCACACAAACGCGACCATGCGGTCCGACCCGTTCCATCAGCGGCAGTCGGATCATTTGTGGCCGGTAGAAAAACAGGTGCTTGGGATTGCGCTTACTGGAATCGACCGAGAACTGCGCGACCGGTTGGCCGAGCAGGTGCGTGATTGGGAGGCGCGCCATTTCATACGCCAGATCGAAGGCGTACATATAGACAACCCGACCGGCGTAGCTTTTCACAGCGCGACCGTCGACTGGCAGTCTAGTGACTTCCTCAATCGTCCTCACCTCATAAGTTAACCCTCCGTCAGGCGGGTGTCTATTTTGGCGTGAACCTCTTTGGAATCAGCGACTTTTGTTGAAACTATCTTGCGAATACTTCGAGGCCCGCAACCCCTCGGCTACATCCGCCAATCGCCCTTCAACCAGCAGGGGAACCCAGTCCACCTCATACTTCTCGTGCGCCGCCTGGCACATCGCCGTCTGCCATTCCATACGTGCTAACGAAATTGGTGGAGGCTGAATCGAGCCTTGAATCAACAACCCTTTTCGCGAGCGTCGTTGCGCCGCCCCGGCAATTTTTTTCCCAAACCAAAGCACATCGAACTTTTCTGACCCGATGAAACATTGTCCGGGCAACGCCTTCGGAGTCCCCGGCGAGAGCGTGGTCTCAACTTTCATCCGCGCGAACGCATCCCGAATCCATTCGTGCACCCGCTCATAACTTTCGATCGCTTTTAACTGATACCAAAAATGTTCCGGCGGAAACGCCAGGCTATACGTCCAATCCGAATCGTGCGGAACCAACCCGCCACCAGTAGGCCTGCGCACTAAAGGACGCAGCATCGTGGCCCGTTCGATTTCCGCGTAATGCTGCGAATAGCCGAAGCTCGCCGCCGGTTCCGTCCAACCATAAAACCGCAGCACCGGAGCACCGATCTCCGACGCGCAATCCATGAGCGCTTCATCCAGCGCCATGTTGTAGTCGTAAGCGCACGGGCCGGATTGCAGCAGATACCAGTTCGTCTTCAATGCTGGTTCAGTCTACGGGTCGCGCACCAAAGTTCAAACTTACGAACGCGCGCAACTTCCGCTAACGTGCGCCGAGTGATTGAACCGAGTTTCAAAGGCTGGACCAAACCCGGCCCGATTCCGCCCGGCGCGAAAGGGCAGGGGACCGCTGTCGGCGCAGGCGAAACATTGGATGCCATTAGCGGACACTTCCGCTTATTCCAACTGGAGAAAGGCCACCGGTTTTCCACCGACGACGTCTTGACCGCATGGTATGGAACGACGTGGTGCCCAACCGCGCAAACCGTTCTCGACCTCGGCAGTGGCATCGGCACCGTCGCGATGATCGCCGCATGGCGTCTACCAACGGCGCGCTTCGTCACTG
>JAQGOW010000434.1 GCA_028293405.1 Verrucomicrobiales bacterium | reverse complement strand
GACCGAAGTGCTCAAACTTCACCTAGAGATGAACTCATGGGAGGTCGTTGCAGTGTCCAACGGTGCGGAGGGTTTGAAGCACGTGATGGAACGCGATTTCGACATCATCGTTTGCGACATGATGATGGAAAAGCTGGCGGGCGATATGTTTTATACCGCGGTTGAACGCTCCAAACCGCATTTGTGCAAACGGTTCGTTTTCATGACCGGCTACAAGGGAAACCAAAGAATCGAAGATTTTATCCGCAAGGTAAACGGGTTGATGCTATGGAAGCCGTTTGAAGCGTACGAACTGCTCGACACGATGAAGTTCGTTTTGCAATCACGTCATTAACCTATTGCCCTCGTCGCGCGTCTCATCGGATGCATGAGCAACATTTTGCGCAGTTTCTGTTTCGCGTTTGCACTCGTTTGCGTTCCCAGCCTTTTGGCTGAGGACAAAGAACCCACCAGAGTTGATCCCGGCCCTGTTGGCGGTCCTCCTTCGGATGCCATTGTTTTATTCGACGGCAAAGATCTTTCCAAATGGGTCAATGACACTGGCCACGCCGCCGATTGGGAAGTGAAGGACGGAGTCGTCACGGTGCGCGGGACGAACCAGATGTTCACAAAGCAAGCGTTTGGCGATTGCCAATTGCATGTCGAATGGGCCACGCCAAATCCGCCCAAAGGAAAAGGGCAGGCGAGAGGCAACAGCGGGATTTTCTTCCAGAGCCGGTATGAACTACAGGTGTTGGATTCCATCGATAACCCGACTTATTTCAACGGCCAAGCCGGTTCGTTTTATAAACAGTTTCCACCACTGGTGAACGCCTCGCGCAAACCGGGTAAATGGCAGACTTACGATGTCGTCTATCACGCGCCCCGGTTTGCTGAAGACGGCAAGGTGCTGTCACCCGCGCGAGCGACGGTTTTACACAATGGCGTGTTGGTCCAGGACAACGTGGAACTCAAAGGACTGACGCATCACGACAACGGGCCGACGCATTATGAGAAGCACAATTTGAAGGAGCCGTTGCGACTGCAAAACCATCACAGCGCGGTGCGGTATCGGAATATTTGGATCCGGGAACTTTGAAACTACTTGGCGTCGACGGCGTTGCCGTTGACGACCTCTTCGACAATGTAAGGTGCAAATTCAGCCCGAAAATGTGGGGGGATGCGCGCTTTGAAGCGGGCGGTCTCGCCTTCGTAATCGCGTTCGGTCACCTGTGCGACTTCGTGCAGGCGCGCGACGACAGAGGAGTTTTCGTGGGGCACGCGTAATTCGACGAAATCGCGAACCGGGCGCAGTTGCGTGCCGAGTTCCTGAACGAGCGTGTCGATTCCTTCATTCGTCTTAGCTGAAACGCCGACGCCATTTGGAAATAGTTCGGTGTATTTTGCGAGCAAACCGTTGCCGCCGAACTTATCCATTTTGTTGAACACCATGATGGTCGGCTTGCCTTCGGCGCCGATTTCCTTCAACACGTTGTTCACGGCGACAATCTGTTCATCGGCTAGTGGATGGCTCAAATCAACGACGTGCAACAGCAGTTCGGCCTGGACGACTTCTTCGAGAGTAGCTTTGAAGGCTTCAACCAAACCATGGGGGAGTTTGCGAATGAAACCTACGGTGTCGGTGAGGAAAACGTTTTGGTTCGTCGGCAGACGGAGACGTCGCGTCGTGGGATCGAGCGTGGCAAACAGTTTGTCTTCCGCTAAAACGGCTGCGCCGGTAAGGGCGTTAAGCAAGGTTGATTTGCCGGCGTTGGTGTAGCCGACGATCGAGGCGAGCGGCCATTGTGCGCGTTGGCGTCCGCTGCGCTGAGTGGCGCGTTGACGGCGGACCGTTTCGAGTTCCTCGTGAATTTTGTCGATGCGCTCCTGCACTCGGCGACGGTCGGATTCCAACTGAGATTCACCTTCACCGCCGCGCATACCGATACCGCCAGATTGACGCGACAAGTGGCCCCAGAACCTGGTGAGGCGGGGGAGCAAATGTTGGAGTTGGGCGAGTTCGACCTGCAACTTACCTTCCTTAGTGCGCGCGCGTTGGGCAAAGATGTCGAGAATGAGTGCGGTGCGGTCGAGGACTTTGCAGTTGAAAACCGTTTCGAGATTGCGGCTTTGGGCAGGGGAAAGTTCGTCGTCAAAGATGACGGTGTCGACATTGTTCTGTTTGCAGTAGGCGGCGAATTCTTCTGCTTTGCCGCTGCCGATAAAGGTGCCGGCTACGGGTGCATCGAGCTTTTGAACGCCGTCGCCGATGATGGTCGCGCCTGCGGTGGCAGCTAATTCGGCAAGTTCGTCCAAGGATTCGCGGGTGGCCCACGATGTTGCTGACTTGAGTTCGAGTCCGATGAGAAACGCCTTTTCGGTCCTGCTATGTGTCGAGATGAGTGCTTTCAATGTGTCAACGGACTATAGCATCTTTTTGCGAATTCGAAAGGCGACCGGCTGAGTGATCGTGCGTAGTGTCGATTCGTTCCTGCCGCTTGATTAAATCATCTAAAGTCGTGCGGGTGAGGACGTCGGTGAGCCCGCCTTGGGCTTGTTCGAAGAGGCCGCAGAGCGCGCAGCCGCCGATGTGTTTGCAATCCGGTTTGTCCTGTTTGCAACGTTGGAAGGTGATCTTGCCTTCAATCGCTTCGACGATTTCGAGGACGGTAATTTCGGTCGGGGTTTTGGCGAGAACGAAGCCGCCGCCGGCACCACGGACGGATTTGACCAAACCAGCGCGAGCAAGGTTTTGGAAAATCTTTGCGAGAAAACTTTTCGGGACTTTTTCCGCGCGACTGACTTCATCTATCATCGCGGTTTTGCGGGCGGCGCCATCATCGCGGCGCGCCAAATACATCATTCCTAAAACGCCGTATTCGCCTGCGCGGGTGATTTGCATTCTTAAATAGGACTGATTCTGTCCTAAAATAAGGGGGTGACGGTTTTAAGTCAATGCGGGGGCGCGTGCAAGGAAGAGGGGAATTATTCCAAGGCACCAAGCGAAGAGTAAATACGGACGAGCGGAAGAAGGGGGAATCGTGTTATCCCCGATTGACCATCGTTCTGCCGTCAATAGCTTTGCCACGTAACAATTTGTGGCGCGGCTTGACCGCAAAACAGATTCGGGCAAGTTGGAGTCAATTGAATTGCGGCTGTTTCAGCCGCAAAGACGATTTTAAAAGTTATTGCTGAATATGAGCGCGCACAAATGGTTATTCGTAAAGAATTTTATCAAGCATCCCGTCACGGTTAGTTCGGTGATCCCGAGTTCCCGGTTTTTAATGAACCGCCTGTTGAACCGGATGGATTGGGAACGCGCCCGAACGATTATTGAGTTCGGTCCGGGCGTGGGGAATTTTACGAGGGAAATTCTCAAGCGCATGAGGCCTGACGCGCGCCTCGGCGTGATCGAACTGAATCACGATTTCGTTCAGATTTTGCGCAAATCGATTCCTGATCCACGATTGCATGTGGCGCATCAATCGGTGGAAGGGGTGGAAGACGTCATGCGTCAGATGGGCTGCTCGCAGGTGGATTATGTTATTTCGGGAATTCCGTTCAGTGTGTTGCCGGAGCCGGTGAGAGAGAAGGTCGTGCAGTCGACGCATTCGGTGCTGAGCCCGGATGGGAGTTTCATGGTGTATCAATTCTCGCGTGCGGTGTTGCCGCATTTGGAGAAGGTGTTCCGGAAGGTGGAGCAGGAATTTGAGCCATTGAATGTGCTGCCGGCGCGGTTGTTTTATTGTGCGAAGTAGGGGCGGAAAGTTCCAGTTCCAGGTTCGAAGTTCCAAGCTAATCGAACCGTTCGTTGTAGTTTGAAGTTGCTGCGGACGGGGACGTCCGCACTCCGATTAAATTCCTTTGTTGGCGCGCCAGAGGAGGACTGCGCCTACTGCTTGGAAAATGAAATTGGGGAGCCACATGATCAGATGTGGGGCGCGTTCGGGGTAGGATTGCCAGGCTTGGCCCAATATTATGAAGCTGTAGTAGACGAGCAGCAGGACGAGGGCGATGGCGATGCCGGCGCTGGTTTCTTTTCGTTGTGTGCGAATCGCCAACGGGATTCCGACGAGAGTGAAACCAATACAGGCGAAGGAAAATGAGAATTCCCGATGGATTTGCACGAGGATCGGCATGCTCATGTCGGTGGAGACTTCTTTAATTTTTGAATCGGAGTTGATCGACTTGGCGGTGGGTTGATTGGTGGTTACATTTTTTTGGCGAGGAGCTGGGGCGGCGGCTCGGACTTGTTCGAGTTCGTGTAGTTTTTGCCAGAGTTGGGTGAAGGTCATGTCGCTGAGCGGGACATTTTGTTTTTGTGCAGACGCGGAGCGCAGCGGGAAATTCAGTGTTGTCGAACTGGAGTCGCCGTCGTAAATCCATCCTTCCGGTTCTTTGTGGACCGCGTACGGCTTATTCAAAATCACTTGGATGCTATTGGTCGATGGTGTGATGACGCCGGTGGGCGAGCGGATGACGGCGCGTAGGTCGTGATGGTCATCGTATTCGTAGAGCAAGACGTTGTCGACGTTGGTTCCGTCCTTTTGAACTTTCGAGACGTAAAGGGTGTATTTACCAAGATCGACATATTGGTTGGCCTGCAATGCGCGAGTGGGTTGTGCCATGCCGGCGTCGTAGAGAAGATTTTTGTAGGCGACGCGCGCGGCTGGTGCGACCTGCAGGTTGAGCCAGGCGCAGACGCCACTTAGGACGAGGCTGAGAATTAAGATGGGAGTCGCGAGGCTAACGAGACTTAAACCGCCAGCGCGTGCGGCGGTGAGTTCCTGGTCGGCGCTGAATCGGCCGAACACGAGCAGGGCGGCGGTGAGCATTCCAATGGGCAATGAGAAGGCGAGGATGTATGGGATCAGTAAAGCCAACGCGCGTAGGACCAGGCCCGCGGTGGCTTGATGGTTTATGACGAGGGAAAGGATTTCTTTGAGAAGATTGCCGAGCAGCAGGACGAACGTGAATACCATCACGGTCATGGCGAGTGTCGCTAGGACTTCGCGGGTTAAATAAAGGTGCAGTGTTTTCACGCGTTACCTAAACACAGAGGCACAGAGGCACAGAGGAAAGCAAGGAATTTACGCGGTCGCCGCTGCTGGCGCTGCGCCGACGCGAGTTTCGGTTGTTGTGTCCATGTCGGGCGTTTTCCACGGGACTTCGTAGATTTTCACGGCGGTGCGGAAGCCTTTGACTTCTTTTGGCGGTAGCTCGATGCACGTTGCGGCGAGGGTCGGTTCGTGCTTTTGCAAATCGAGAAACGTCGATTCGCCAATGATGATGCGGCCGTGGCCCGATACGCCTTCGAGACGCGAGGCCAGGTTCACGTCGCGGCCGAATACGGTGTAGTTGGTTTGTTCGGCCGAACCCATTTCGCCGACGACCGCGTCGCCGGTGTTGATGCCGCTGCCCATGGAGAGAACCGGCAATAAGGGCAGGGCAGGAAGGTTCATCGCGGCGCGCTGGATGTTTTCTTCGGTGCGGCGGACGTTGTCGGCTTTGCGTTGGACGTTGATGGCGGCGAGTCCGCGTTGAGCGTCGATGGCGGCGAGGACGCAATCGACGGCGTGACGTGGATTGGAAATGGGCGCGCCCCAGAAAGCCATGACGCAGTCGCCGATGTATTTATCGAACGTTCCGTTTCGTTGCTTAATGGTATCGGCGATGATGCTCAGATATGTACTGACGGTGTTCAGGGTCTCGCGCGCTTGTTCGGACAGATACGCTTCGGCTTTATCTCCTGAGAGGTTGTTGTCCCGAATGTAGGCGTCGGCTTGTTGTTGCATCGTGTCGGTCAGTTCGGTGAAGCCACGGACGTCGGCAAAATAAACGGTGATGCGAC
>JAQGOW010000152.1 GCA_028293405.1 Verrucomicrobiales bacterium | reverse complement strand
TGGGTAATTGGGAATTCGGCGGCTACATCCTCGCTGAACGCGGTATCAAACTGGCGGTAGTAACTTTAGTTGAACCCGGTGAAGGTTTGACCGAACTGCGCCAGAACTGTCGCGCACGCTCTGGCATTGAAACGATCGTGATCGGCGAAGACCCGTTTGCGATTGTCGAAGTCATCAAACGTCTGCAGGAAGGCGGCACGATGGCGCTGCTCATCGATCGCCCGCCGAAGTCGGTCGCGACGACTGTCGAATTTTTGGGCAAACCATTTGTTGCGGCGATCGCGGCGGCGGAGTTGGCGCGCGCTTCCGGTTGTGTGATTGCGCCCGTCGTCATTCCGCGTGTGAAAGGCGGATATCGGGTCGAGCTTCTGCCTCCGATTCAATACGACCGCGCCGGACTCAACGACCGAAATGCCAGACAGCAACTGACGCAAAACATCATGCGCGCGTTTGAACCAAGCGTTCGCAAGTACCCGGATCAATGGTATCACTTTGTTCCAATTTGGCCTGAATCATGAGCAAGAGTTCAAACGACCTTGGATTACCGCACGGGCCGGAGTTTCGGTTCGTCGATCGAATTGTTGAGATGCAGCCGGGGAAAACTGGTTCGGGCGTTTATCACGTGCGCGGTGACGAAGATTTTCTGCGCGGCCATTTTCCAGGGAACCCTCTGGTTCCCGGCGTAATTTTGATTGAAGCCGTCGCGCAGCTCGCTGGATGCGTCGGCCAGGCTGGTCGCGAGACTGCACTCAAAAACCTGAAGCTCGCCGCGGTGCGGAATGCGAAGATTTCTGGAACGGCAAAACCGGGCGAAACAATTGAACTCTCCGTTACCATCACTGCGCAAATGGCCAATGTCATGCAGGCGTCAGGCACCGCGACCGTAGGTGGCAAAGTTGTTTTGCAAACGGAAGTGATTTTAGCGGGCGAGTAACCCATCGTAACCCTCTATGGCCAGTGAAAAACCAACGGTCGTCTACGCAGCAATTGCGTGCAACCTCGGCATTGCGGCGACCAAGTTCATCGCCGCTTTCTTCAGCGGTAGTTCGGCAATGTTGTCCGAAGGTATCCACTCCGTCGTCGATACGGGTAACGAAGTGTTGTTGCTCATCGGCGTCCATCGAAGCAAAAAGCCCGCGGATGAATTGCATCCGTTCGGTTACGGCATGGAAGTTTATTTCTGGAGCTTGATGGTGGCCGTCTTGTTATTCGGTTTGGGCGGCGGACTATCGATTTACGAAGGCATCGCACGGTTGCGCAACCCCCGTCCGCTTGAAAGTGCAATGTGGAGCTACATCGTGCTCGTTGGTGCCTTTGTCATCGAATGCGTTTCGTGGGTAATCGCCGCAAAAGAACTTCGGAAAGGGCCGGCAAAAAATATGAGTCTTTGGCGTGTCATTCGCACCAGCAAAGATTCGACCGTGTTTTTAGTTTTGGTTGAAGACAGCGCCGCGCTGATAGGATTAACGATCGCGATTTTAGGGGTGTTTCTATCGCATCATTTTGGACAAGTTTGGGATGCCATCGCCTCCATCGCGATTGGCATCGTGCTTGCCGGTGTCGGAACGTTCTTGATGTTCGAATGCAAAGGATTGCTCGCCGGCGAGAGCGCGCATCCCGAAGTGGTGTCGCGCATCTGCGAAGTGGCGTTGACTGATGCGGCTGTCGAACAAGTGCAGCGTCCGTTAACGATGCACCTTGGCCCCGACGAAATCTTGCTTGCGATGTCGGTTCAATTCCGGCGTGGGATCTCAGGTGAGGACGTGATTGAGGCGATCGCGAGGGTGGAATCACAAATCCGAACGGCAGAGCCGCGCATCAAGCATGTCTTCATTGAAGCGGATTCGTTTCGGAAGACCGGTTCGTAAGTATAGGTCACAGCCTTCGCAATGGTGCCGTTTTTAACTTCCACTTTAATCCGCTGCGTCTATCTTCGGTCGATGCGAACACGTTTGATCGCCTGGGTGGCGATGGTTTTTTCAGTCGTTCAGTTGTGTGATAGCGCTCGGGCGCAAATGCCGGGTGCGGGTCCAGGCAACATTGCGTTCCTACGGATTTTTGACCAGCACAAGGCCTTTTCGGCAACTGCCGATATGCACATCACCGATAACACCAAGGACTCGATGGACGTCTCGTTCGCATTGGCCTTGGCCGAAGGCAAAGTGCGATTCGAGGTTGATCTCGCCAAGGCGAAAGGTTCGATGATTAGTCCCGAGGTTGTCGCGCAAATGAAAGCTGTCGGCATGGACCGAGCGGTGAGCGTCATGCGTTTGGACAAAAAGCGCCTGTATGTCATTTACCCCGGACTGAAGGCGTATGCTGACGTAGTGATGCCTGACGACTCAGTTCAAAGCCTCACCAAGACGTTGAACATCCAGAGGAGCGCGCAAGGCAAGGAAACAGTCGCGTCGCATGCCTGCACCAAAACCCTCGTCACGTTAACCGATGACAAAGGCGGCAAAGAACGAATCACCTCGTGGGAAGCAACCGACCTCAAAGGATTTCCGATTCAGGCACAGCTCTTCGAAGCCGGGCAAAATATCCTCATCAAACTGCGCGACGTGAAGCTTACGAAGCCGGATGCGAAGGAATTTGAACCACCCGCTGGCTACAAAAAATACAATGACATACAATCATTGATGACACAGGCCCTCGCAGGGAAGTAGCAAGAGGTAACTGGTAATTTGGTTACAAAAAAAGGGCGGACACCATTGCGATGTCCGCCCCCCAACAACCAAACTAACCAACCCTTGTCCTTAGCACTCAAACGAATGGGAAAACCAAAAACCCAATCGTCCTTTAACTAAGAACCTATTGTAATGACGTCTAAAAGTGCCGATTGTTCAAATATTTTTTTCTGTTAGGATGTTAAAAGGCCGATTTTGACGTAAACGGCTGAAAATCAGAAAAATGCGCCTAACTAACTTAAATCCCGACACGGAAATCGGGGCCAGCTGCTGGGTCGTCGAGATTGACGGTCACCGTTTAATGATGGATTCCGGGTCGCACCCGAAACGAGAGGGGAACGCGGCCATGCCAATGTTCTCCGTCCTGGCGCACGAGGAAGTCGATGCGATTGCCATTTCACACTGCCACCACGACCATGTCGGCACGTTGCCGGTAGCGGTTCGACACTTTCCGCGAGCGCACGTCTTGATGCCTGAGCTGAGTTATTTCATCGTCGAACGAGTCCTGCACAATTCCGTCAACGTCATGACGCGGCAACGCGATGAGGCGGGTGTTCCCGAATACCCGTTGTATACGCATGCGGAAGTGGACGATATCGCGCCATTGTTTCAAGGGTTGAAATACAACCGTGAGATCGAGTGGGCCAGTTTCGACAAGTCAAAAAAAAGTCAGCTTTCGCCGACGCTCGAGTTCTTTGATGCCGGCCACGCGCTCGGTTCGGCGGGCATGATGGTGCGCGGACAATCGCAATCGTTGTTCTACACGGGCGACGTTTGTTTCCACGATCAAACCTTGTTGCGCGCCGCGCGATTTGATGACGTTAAGGCAGACATTCTCGTAATGGAAACGACGCGAGGGAACCGCGCCGTGGCGCCAGGTTTCAGTCGTGCCGCGGAAGTCGAACGACTCGGTCAAGCGATTCAGCGTGTAGCGAAACGAGGAGGATCGAGTTTAATTCCGACCTTTGCACTCGGGCGCACCCAGGAGATTTTGGCGCATCTTGCATTGATGATGGCCGAGGGAAAACTGGAGCGGCAACCAATCTACGTCGGCGGTTTGGGTCGGGTGTTCACGGAAATTTACGATTTGCAGGCTCATCGCACCTACCGACACCACAGCGGGCTGCAGTTGGGCCATGCTTTGAATATTGTCGTCCTTGATCGCAACAAAATGGAGGAGATGAGTGTCACCGGTGGGAAGATATTCGTGTTAACCGCCGGAATGATGACCGAGCACACGCCGGCTCACGGCATGGCAATGCGGATGATGGGTGATGAGCGACATGCAATTTTGTTTGTCGGATATGCCGATCCGGAAACGCCGGGCGGACGCTTGAAGCAGTCGAAGGTCGGCGAGCCTTTCCTGTTCAGCGAGGGCATCGGACCAGTGACGCGTCGTTGCGAACTGGAGGATTTTGACCTGACGGCTCATGCAAATCGCGATGAACTTTTGCATTTGGTCGACGTTGTTGCGCCGCATACGGTTGTGTTGGGTCATGGTGACACGGCGTCGCGCAAGTGGTTTGAAACTCAAATCCAGCAGCGTTACCCGAAGATGAAGATCGTGCAACCGACTCCCGGAATAACGTTCGACCTCTAAGCGGCGAACTACTTCTGTTTCGGCGAGACCTCAGGATTCGGTGGTGCCTTATCGGCATCGCCTATGGATTGTTTGATCGTGTGAAACGGGCGCAGGATCATCATCAGAAATTTCGGGACATACATCGGCTCTTTCATCGGATGATTGATCGTTCCGGTGATGTGGTATTCGAACAGCTTCGTCAAAGGCGCTAGAGCGTAGCGTAGAATTGGACCAAGAACCGCAGTGTCGCGTAATAACTGCGCTTCGACTTTCGCGTCCAAATGTTTGTCCAAGCCGATCGAGCCTTTGTAGAAGAGTCGGTAACCCGTTGCCCGGATTTCCAGGTCGTCGGTGTAGATGTTGCCGTTCACGATTGCGTAAGTTGCTTTTGCTTCGTAAGCGCGACTGTTTCCGGCGCCGGGTGAAATCGCGTTTAGCATCGGCGAGAACATTCCGAACATGGGCAGGTCCCAGAGCAGGGCATCGTGAACGCTCACGTAGCCGTAGCCATTAATGCTGCCGAGATATTTCGAGTTGCCCGATTTGATGTGGATCTCGAGATCTACTTTGCCTTCGAGGTTGTTGGTCTTTCCAGTGAAGCTGCGCGCCAGCAGCGGCAATTCAACATCGACGGCAGACAGATCAAAGCGGAAGTTCGTGTCAGTTTTTGGTTTGTAGGTGAGCGTGCCCCATCCGTTCGCGCGACCTGCGCCGTACGCACTTGCCTGCAAGTTCGTGATGAGCACGTTTCTACCTTGCCAGTACACGTCGCCCTTGATGGTGTCAGCGACGATATTGGTCCAGCGATATCCTGTGCCGCCGACGTTGAAGTGGATGTCGGTTGCCAAGGGATTGGTCCAACAGAAAAAGCCGGAAACACGAATGTCAGGTGGTTTGAAAAATTCCATTTGATTCATCCACACCGGCGTTTTGGGACCGAGAACGCGTTTGAGCGCGCGAGTATCGAGTGTGCTGTAAACGTTGGTGACGGCCATCGATTTGGACCTGAAGTCCGCCACAACGGACGGCGTGCGAAATACCTGCCCTTGCTGGTGCGCCTCAACCTTGGAGACCTTCATAACAAAGTTGGTGTATTCGACGTTTGCATTCAGCACATCCAGCTTCTCGTTATGTGCCCAGAAATTCGTGCTGCGAACCGTCGCAGAAAAACCGGTCAGCTCGGGCGATTTCCAGCGACCGCGAACTTCTGCGTGGATATGCGGTGGCGTCGTGAATTTCAACTCGTCGAACCAATGTTGTTGTGACGGCGGTAACACCGGGCGGGCGAGTAATGGATTGGCATCGCTTTCGACTAAGAAACGATACTCATGCGTCACATCACTGCCGGTGTAGTGCAGTAATAATTGGCCGCCATCGCGTTTAGCGAGAAGGTCGGGAATATCCCACGTGCGATTTGTGTAGCTGAAGGTGGACGCCGCCCAATCGACTGGAATGTCGCGGAACGTTCCGTTTTGGCCGGTGAATTTTCCGGCGATCTGCAGTGTGGGCATCACTTCGGTGCGCCAGGCGGGATGACGATTTGTCCATTGCGGCAGAACGAGAGTGCAACTGGCATTTACTTTTGGCGCTTGTTGCCATGTGAATTGCTTTAGCCAACGTTGCGCGTTGGTGGTGAGGACTTGTGAAACTCTCATCGGATCAAAATCCGAAGTCGCTTCGGCGTTAAATCGGCGCGAGTCGACGTTGACGCTGGCGTTCGCCTGCAAATTGCCGTCATACAGTTTCGCTCGAATCTGCGAGATCGTGAGCGACGGCGGTTTCCAATGACCCGCGCACGACAGCGTCTGGATTGCGAGTTTTGGCGATTCGACGTCGGTAATTTCCGCGCCCCAATCAGCGGTGAACGGTCGCAGCTTCAACCACGGCCCCCACTCAGCGGGCGTATTAGTGTTTTGTTTCGAAACATCCCCGCGCGCAGTGAATCGAATCGTCTTCGCGGATCCCCAACGCGATTCTGCGCCGCCGGTCGAAACCGTGGTGTCGAACGTGTGGAATAGAAATCGCCCGCCTTCGTAGTAACCGCTCAACTCCGCGCGTGAAATGAGGTTGGTAACATTGACCCAATTGGTCGAGAACCGCGTTTTGGCTGCGTTTGCTGTGACTTCGACAACGCCGGAAAAAAGGTTTGTATCGGCAGCCGTTGTGCTCAGCGAGGCCGTCACATCGATGTTCGTTCCAGAACCCTGTGACACTATAACTTCATCGCCAGTCGCGTGGAGGCTGAGCATGGGTTTGGCGGCAAGGTCGGTGTCGAGGGAGAGGCGCAGGCCTTTGGCAGTTACCCATGGTGAATGCACGGCTTTGGCTCCGACCAACAATCTGCTTCGGGTCGCTTCAGGCTTTTTACCGTCTGCAAAAAGTCGCAGGTGAATACTCGGTGATTCGGAAAATGAAATCTGATTGAGCACATCCGCGAACCGCGCGAGTGACGCTTGCAGGTTGCGGTTGGTCTTTGCGCCGGTATGGAAAATTGGCCAGGAGGGCAGGGCGGAGTAATTGCTGACTCTGCCCTCGATGACGATGTTCACGTTGTGAAAGGTCGCGCGACCGCGGGTGAGTTCGGCCGTGTCATTGGTCATCAACTGCAGTGAAATGTTGACGTTAGTGACGGAGAGTGTGTTGCCGTTTGTGTCTGCCGGGAGACGAAATTGGCCGCGAAGGATGCGCGCTTCACTCAAGTTGATGCGGCCGTGCAAGAGCTTGACCGGATCAAGGTGAATGTCCGTTCGCGATGCCGAGATATCGGCGGCAAAGGATGGATCCAATCGGTGAAAGGAAGGCTTGTCGATGATGACACTCGTGCCAATGCCAAGTCGCATGTTCGTGAATTGCACATCCCAACCACGTTCCCGCAAGGTGGCGACCAGACGCGTTTTGACGAATTGAGGCAGGCCTTTTTCGTGCAAGTAAAATACGGTGCCGATGACCAGCAACAAAAGAAGCAGCAGCAGAACGCGGAAGAGTCGCACCCATCCGCCAAACGTTTTCAGCGACAGTCGTGGAAACAGCTTCATACTCAC
>JAQGOW010000393.1 GCA_028293405.1 Verrucomicrobiales bacterium | reverse complement strand
GTCGCCGCGTTTGGATGCTTTACCGACTAACTTGCCCGTCCCCGTTCCGGCCTTGGTTAGGACAAACGGCGACCGAACGATATAGAAAAACTTCCGCGCTAAAGACGTCGTATTGCCGGCTAAATCCACTGCTTGAATTGTCACAGTATTTGTTCCAGGCAACGGTGACACCACCGCTGACCAGTTCATGTTTTTCTGCAATCCTGCCGTAAGCGTTGCATCATTCGTCGTGCTACGTGTGACGGCCCCATGGTTGAAGTTGTCGAACCAGTATTGGACCTTGCGCAGTTGATTCTTATCTGAAGCTGTACCACTCAACGTTAGACTGCTAACTCGCGCATTTTTGGCTGGCGATTTAACGACCAGTTTGGGCGCCGTCGAGTCAGTCATGATCGTCAATGTGGCATTCGAACTTAACACCGACCCCGTAGCGTCGGTGACGAGCACGGAAAAGATTAGATTTGTGCGACTGCCGACAGGCTGCGCTGAAACGTCGTAACTGCTGCCAGTAGCTCCGGGTATAGCGCTTCCGCTTTCTTTCCATTGGTACCTGAACGGGGCCAAACCGCTTACCGACACTTTGAAATTCAGATCCGTTCCTTGCGGTTGCCGGAGTTTACTTACCGGTTGCGTAACAATAACGGGCACGTGAGGAGCTATCACAACCGCCACCGCACCTGTTACACTTAAAGAAGGTTGCCCGTTGTCGGCAACAACAATGCTGATAGGGTTTGTCGTCCCTCCTTGAGCTGGGCTGGTAGCCCACGACAGGTGCCCGGTGACAGGATTTATCACAACCCCGGCTGGAGAGCCCGAAGCCAGACTGAACGAAATTACGTCCAGAGAGTCGGGATCGGTTGCCGTGACATCCAGCAACAGTGTGTTTCCCGCGGTAACCGTTACGGTTGATGGCAATGAAATTGAAGGGGGCCGATTGCTTAAAGTTACACTGGTTTGCGCTTGGGCCACGCTTGGAGACGGTTCACGGTTGCCGGCTCCATCCGTAGCGACGCTGTAAAATGCGTAGCTATGGCCAATTTCCCCCTCAAAAACAGCGGCGTTCAACGTCGTGTGTTGCAACCAAGGTGCAAACGTTCCCCCATCAGTATTGACAAATATTTCAAAGAACGCGATACCCCGACCGCCAGAATCGTCAGCTCCGTTCCAGTTTACGACAAAGCGCGAGTAACTCGTGACAGGAAGACTTTGAACGCTACTGGTCGGCGCGACGGTATCGGGCGCGGGTGGCATCTCATAAATCAAAGTATAGAATCCGGTAGTATTGTAATCCAACAGGTGCAAACGGTTGTCCGAAACAGGCCGATGCCCCCCACCGACGAAGACGCGGTCCGTGGTCCAGGCATTCACACCGAATGAAATCTCGACACCATCAGAACGCCGAATGCGCGCCAGGTGATAAAGATTAGTACCGGGGTCGGGAATTCGCAAATAACTCCAGCCAGCCACCGATGGCGCAGTCAATTGCACTTGCAAATGACTATCAGTAACGACTCCATCAATCGTTGCGGACGTCACAACCTGCACAGGATTGGTCGTTCCATTGCTCAGATAGAGCGTGTCAGGGAATCCGTTTGTATCGTGACTGTTGTTGACGAGAAAGTCTGGGCGTCCATCCTCAAAAATGCCGCCAGCCTGAACTAAGTGAACCATTTCATGGATCTCAACGGAATCCACGAGCGAAAGGTTGGTCTTACCCAAATCATCCATGTGCTGAAAGCTGGCTTTGTAATCAATGAATTTGCCTTGAAGGGATGCCGTCATTAACCATGCGGCCACCGAGGTATTATCTGGAGGAATGTCGCCCAGATTTACCGTCAATGACGGCGAGACAACTTGGTCGTTTACCTGTGAGCCAATGATATTGAAATTGATCAGCAGCCCCTTTTCATTCTCAATGATCTTTGGCTGAGAGGAGGTAATTGTCATGTTTCTTGCCGTTCCTTTGCCGACGTTATTTACTAGCACGCCAAGTGCAAATGGAACCGCCGGTTCCACTTCTTCTGTGAATGGGTCGTCACTAAACACCTCTCGTTGCCAGAAATATTTCACTTGTAGGCGCGGGTCAGGCATGACGCGAATAGTCGCCGGAAAAATGGGAATGGATACAGGAAGTCCGTTATAAACGTACGTGAGCCGCCCACCGACGTAGTAGGTTGTGGGCTCGTTCGGTGCTGCGTCTGAGGTAGGGATCAAAATCCAATTCGCGCTGCCGGTCGAATTCCCCTGTAAGGTTCCAGAACCATCAACCGCAGTGAGACCGGCAAGGGACGGCGGGCGCACGCCGAACCGTTCATTCGCCGGTTGATGGCGAGCGTCGCGAATGTCGAGGGTGACGGTTATTTGCTGCAACGAAACCCCAGAATGATTGTCAATTTCAAGCATCGCGGCGAATGACGAACGGGTCATAGCGGCTGTTTGGTCGAGTCTGATGCGGACGATCGCGCAGACGCCCTGTTCATTGTCGTCACTTTTGATCTGGTGTTGTGGAATTACGGCGGTCGGCTTTACCGTCGTCGACTTTAACGGAACGTCTGCGATTTTGTTGCTTGTCAGTAGTGAGGCATTGCCGCCTCCTGTACCACCTTTTTTATCCAAATGCATTAAACCTAATACATTTCCGGTTGCAGTCCCGCTTAGCACGGAATATGCATTTAAGCCATTGAGTTCTGGAAATGAGGCATCGTCTGGAAGACCATCCGCGCCTGCAACCCCAGATGCATTGTTGGTTTGATCCAAGTCTGGAAAACTCCCTGTAAGAATTATAAATGGACTGCCCTCACCAGGTTCGCCAGCGTGCGGTTCAAAAAGTATCCGCGACGCACCGCACCCTCTAGCAGCGTTGTATAAACGCAACCAAGCCCGCCCCGTCTGGTCTGCGTTCGGATTGTAATAGGGATCCGGCTGCGGTCGTAAATCCAAGGCATCGCCATACTGATGTCGACTGTCTCTCGCCGTTGCGACTTTTTTTTGACGCTGCGGGTTCCTAAATCCACTTGTTAGTGCAATTTCACCTGAACCAAAAGTCGAAGCTACGCTTAAAAGCATATCACTGGCTCCGACATCGATGAAGGCATCGGTAGGCGTTGCGCCTAAACCGCCAGTTGTCTGGGGCGTGTAATTACCACCATTTATGCCTCTTCTCGTGGAGGTCGCGTCGATTACGCCGCTCGGCAGGGTTGGTACTTGCGTTTTGACTTCCGCGACTCCGGGAACAGGCGCATGAAAATCTTGTGGAAACCCCTGCTGATAATCCACATATTCTTGTCGCAGAACGTCTTTAAAATCTTGGCGAAGCCGGCCAACCTCAGTCGGCTCGGAACTGAGGTCCGATGCTGCAATAGGCGGATCAGGCAAATCCGGATCGATCAGTTCAGCCTTAATATCAAAGGCGATCGGACGATTGGGAGCAAGATTGCCCGAGGTAAACTGTGCAATACGGTAGCTCGAAAACCCTGCTAAGTCTGAGTCAGGTACAAAACGGAAAACAGGACCTTGGTTTTCAGCTTCCCAGGTTGCGCCAGAGTTTCCTGATTCCCTTACAGTCCATTTAACTGTGGTATTACACGCGTTGGATATCTCGGCAACACATGTAATAGCATCTGTGCTCAGGAAAGTATTTAGAAGTGGATTATCATCCCACGTCCGAGCCGCAAAGACCTGCTTGATGTGAATTGCCGGCTTGTGGACCTTAATGTCAAAATCTTTGTAGCACTGTATGTTGGTGCAAGACGCTCGGTACGTCGCCCGCACCGTTATATCGCCATCAGCGACTCCTTCTAAGGTAACGGTTGGCAGTGAAATGCTCGTAACAAATTTTGCGCAGGATATGCCCGACACGATCGCCCATCCTAACGTGCCGCCTTGAGGAGGCGAACCAGGCGCTGTAGCCGCACTTAGGTTGATAGTTTTGCCCACGCAAACCTCGCTCGGCCCGCCAACGCTGACCGAACAACAGCCACATGATGGAGTGTATGCAGGCGGATTTAGACCAGTACCGGTGTCATCTCCGCCACTACTCCCACCACTGTCTTGAGTGCAGCCTGCCGGTTTCTGCTCATAAATCGGAATGACAGTGCGATGCCAGCGGAAGTCAGGTCCGCAAACGAAACCCCATCGGAACCCGGCGAGGATATCCTTGCACTC